>JALZOQ010000465.1 GCA_030913835.1 Actinomycetota bacterium
CTGCAGCCCGACGCGATCCTCGTCGTCGACGACGGCTCGACGGACGACACCGAAGACGTCCTCGCGCCGTACCGCGACCGCATCCGCTATGTGCGCCAGGAGAACGGGGGCCGCTCGGCCGCCCGCAACCGCGCGGTCGAGGAGACGCGCACGCCGTTGATCTCCTTCCTCGACTCCGACGACCGCTGGGCGCCGGACAAGCTCGAGCGCCAGGTCCCTGTCTTCGCGAATTCGAGCGTCGGGATGGTGCACGGGCACGTCGACCTGATCGACGAGCTCGACCGTCCGCTCCCCGAGGAAACCAAGCAGCATCACGAGCTCTTCTCGCGCGCGCACCGGAACGGCGTCACGTACGCAGGGTACGCCTTCGACTGCCGCTGCTTCAGCTCCGCGCTGACCGCGCGCGTCGAGGCGATCGAGCACGCTGGGCTCTACGACCCGGCGCTCCTGCTGGACGACTACGACCTCTACCTCCGCCTCGCCCTGGAGACGCGGATCGTCTTCCTCGAGCTGCCGGCGGTCGCGCTGTACCGCCACCACCCCGGGCAGATGACGACCTACGAGCTGACGATGGGGCAGATCCAGACCGCGGAGAAGCACCTCGCGCTCCTCGACGGGCGCAGCGACGTCCCGGACGCGCGCGCGGCCCGCCGGAACTTCCTGCTGATGCTCGCCCGCAGCTGGGCGGTGCTCGGCGACCAGCGGAAGTCGCGCCGGTGGCTCCTGCGGGCGCTCCGGCTCGACCCGAAGCTGCTGCGCGAGCCGTGGGTCGTGCGGCGGCTCGTCGCTTCGACCCTGAAGTGACCAGGTTCGCGCTGCTCGGCGAGATCGCGGCGCCCTACCGCGTTCCGCTCTACAACGCCCTCGCGGAGCGCTTGGACTTCCTCGCGCTGTTCCTCGCGGACGCCGACCCTCGCCGCGCCTACTACCGCGTCGATCCGGAGGAGATCCGGTTCGAGTGGCGCGTGCTCGGCGGGCGCGAACTGGGGCGTGGCCGCCGCTGGACTGTGCTCTCCCGTGGGGTCTTCCGCGAGCTCGAGCGGTTCGATCCCGACGTCGTCGGCGTCGGCGGCTGGAACCAGCCCGCGTTCTGGCAGGCGCTGGCGTGGACGAAGCTGCGGCGAAGGAAGCTCGTGCTCTGGATCGAGTCGACCGCGCGCGACGCGCGCTCGGAGGCGCGTCCGCTCGAGCTGGCGAAGCGCGCGATGGTGCGCGCCGCGAACGGCTACTTCGTCCCCGGCACCGCCGCGAAGGAGTACGCGCTCTCGCTCGGCGTGCCCGAGGGCCGGCTGGTCGTCGCGCCGAACGCCGTCGACGCGTCCGTGTACGGCGCCGCGGCGGTCGACCGCAGCGGCCGCGAGAGCTGCACGTTCCTCTACGCCGGCCGGCTCGACCCCGAGAAGGGCCTCGACACCCTGCTGCGCGCGTTTCGCGACGTGCCCGGCCAGCTCGTGATCGCGGGCTCGGGCTCCGACGAGGAGCGCCTGCGCGCCCTGGCCGACGACCGCGTTCGCTTCAGCGGCCCGATCGGCCGCGCCGAGATCGTCCGGCTCCTCGCCGAGGCCGACGTGTTCGTGCTGCCGTCGCGCTCGGAGCCGTGGGGAATGGTGCTGAACGAAGCCGCCGCGGCCGGGCTCCCGCTCGTGGCAACTGACGGCGTCGGAGCGGCCTACGACCTGATCGACGACGACGGCTTCCGCATTCCTGTGGACGACGAACGCGCACTCGCCGAGGCGATGCGCCGGCTTGCCGAAGACCCGCAGCTTCGAGCTCGCCTAGGCACGCGTTCGCGCGAGCTCGTCGCCGGCTTCACGCCGGAAGCGTGGGCGGACGCGCTGGCGGGGCTCGTCGCGCGCTAGCGCAGCCGGTCGAAGACCGCGACGTATTGATCCTCCGAAAGCCGGCTCTTGTCGGCGTCCCGGATCTCCAGCTCATGCGGCACCTGCGGCGTGCCGGAGACGTAGTGGCACATCAGGAGCACGCGCTCGTCGCTCTCCGGCTTCTGCTGCTTGTGGTACCCGCACGTGTCGGCGAAGACGACCGTCCCGGCCTTGCCCTCGCACAGCACCCAGTCCTCCGCGGGGACGATCTTCGCGAGCTGCTCGTCGGTCGAGCGCGCGTGGTCGTCGTGCTCGGGGAGGTCGCGCTTGGCGCCGAGCGGATGCGTCTGCGGCGCGTAGGCCAGCGGCCCGGCCGGACGCGCGACGTCGGTGAAGTAGACGAACATCTTCATGTTCACGAGGTCGTCGCCGTCGCGGTGCCAGAGCTGGGTCTGGATCGCAGGCCCTTCCGTGGGCTGCGTCAGCCAGAGGTCGAGCGCGCGCAGCGTGCCGCGCAGCCCGAGGTAGCCGTTCGCGATCTCGAGCACGCGGGGATGGAGCGCGAGCGCGACGAACGGGTCGTCCGCCTCGTACGAGCGCGTCGCGAGCTTCGTCAGGTAGGTCGCCTTGCTGCCCTCGGCGGCGTCGGCGCGCTCGCGGGGCTCCGCGTACAGGCGCTGCGCCTGCGCGTCGGCGGCCTCGAAGAGCGAGCGGTCGCCGAAGACCGTCTCGACGTCCGTGATCAGCACCCCGTCGCGCCGGAGCCGCTCGACGAGCGGGTCGTGGGCCTCCGGTATGGCCCGATCCTTGTTCTTTCGGCGCCACGCCGCGAGCGCCATCTTGTCGCCTACACGCGGCGCGCGGCGGGCGACCTGGGAGCCGATCATGGACTTGAGGCTCATCGGGTGGCAGAGCCTACCGGCCATGGCACGGGCTACGCTGAGGCGATGCGACGCGCCCTCGTGACCGGCTCGAGCGGGCTGATCGGCTCCGAGGCGGCCATCTACTTTGGAGCGCTCGGTCTCGATGTCGTCGGAATCGACAACGACATGCGACGAGTGTTCTTCGGCCCAGACGCG
>JALZOQ010000466.1 GCA_030913835.1 Actinomycetota bacterium
TTTCCACACTGAGTCTTGCCCTTGCGGCGATCGTCGGCATCCTCGGTGGAGTCGTCGCCGGCGGCATGCTGCTGACCAAGCCCAACCGTCCGGCGCCCGCTGCGCTCGCCGCCGCCGCCTCGCAGTCCTTTCCGGAGCCCGGAGTTCGGGACGCCGCCGAGCGTTATGGCCCCGAGGCGTCGGGACCAGGCCTGTACCCGCTTCAGACAGCCGTCGCCCTGCCCCTGTTCGAGTCGGTCAGGTCGAGCGCCAGCGACTTCGCGAGCGCCCTGATCCCCTTCAGCCTCACCCAGATCCCTGGGGCCGAATCGGCGTCGACCGGTGTCTGGCTGCCGCTCGGTGAGCCGACGACGACGCCGTCACCCTCTCCTCCCGATCCGGCCTCCCCCCCGCCGCCGCTCGCCATCTCGGACGTCCAGGCCGTCTCCGTCACCGCGTTCTCCGCCACGATCTCATGGAAGACGAGCGAGCCCGTCAGCTCTCGCGCAGCGTACGGCATCGAAACTCCGACGCTCTGGACTCCCCCGGCTGCGCCCTCGACCGACCACGTCGCGACCTTGACCGGGCTCTCGTTCGACACGAACTACCGCGTCTCGCTGGATGCCGCGGCCGCCGACGGACGCAGGGTCTCGGCGCCGTTCCTCATGACGACGCCCGGTCTCCCGGCCGGCGCGACCATGGTCGCCGACGCGGACGTCCTCCGCGTCGACGGGCAGCCGTTCTTCCCGACGATCGTCTGGAACGCCTGCGCCGACCGGTACCCAATCCAGCTTGCCGCCGGCATCGACCTGTTCATGGGCAACGGTTGCGGAACGGGCGAGGAGCAGCTGCAGCGACTGCACGGCCGCGCGCTCTCGATCACCGCAGCCGACGGGCCGGGCGTCGACGGCTCTGGCCTCGCGGGCACGTTTCTTCCCGACGAGTGGGATCTGCACCTGCCCGGAACTCTCTCTTCAGCCGAGGCGGCCGACCTCTCGACCACCTCCTCCCCCGGGCTGCCGCGGTGGCTGACGTTGACGAACCACTTCTACAGCCACGCAAGCCCGCTGCCGCAGGGAAAGGGCCTGTACCCGGCGCTGGTCGCGAACGCGGAGGTGCTCGGCTTCGACCTCTATCCGCTCCAGAGCTGGTGCCGCTGGGACAGCTTTGGCGACGTGTTCGCTTCGCAGCAGGAGCTCGTCCGCCTCGCGCACGGCAAGCCGACCTTCCAGTGGATCGAGGCGCGCAAGATGGACTGCGCGGATCCGCGCCTCGAGCCCACGCCTGAGACCGTCCGCGCGGAGACGTGGCTCGCGATCGCGGGCGGCGCGCATGGGATCGGGTACTTCCCGCACGACTGGAGCCCGGAGATCGCCGCCGAGATCGCGCAGGAGAAGCGCGAGATCGAGACGCTCCTGCCCGCACTGACGCAGCCGGCGCTGGCGGCAAACGCCGCCGGCTCCATCCGGGTCGGAGCGCGGGAGTTGAACGGCGCGGTCTACGTGATCGCCGTCAACGCCTCGAGGACGCCCACGACGGGCACGATCGCCGTGCCGGCCCTCGGCGACAGGTCGCTCGTCACGCTCGACGGCGCTCGCGCGATCGCGTCCTCTGCAGGATCGTTCTCGGACACGTTCGGACCCCTGGAGGTTCGGGTGTACGTCTCGTCGCCGCCGACGCTCTAGCGCAGCTCGGCTTGACCTTCGCTGTTGCCCGGCGTAAGACTCGCTGTGTGACAGACGAAGTCGTCACGACCGGCGACCCGACTCCCGCCGCGAACGGCCGCCCCGAGGGAGGAATGTCCGATGACGCGCGGGTCAGCCTCGTCGGCGCGTCGGTGTTCGGCGTGTTCATCGTCTCCGTCGGCGTGCTGCTCGTGTACCTGCTCATCAAGATTTGGCCGGCCACCCCCCACCCGGCCCGCGGTGGGCAAGCGGCCCAAACCGGGGGCGCGGGCGACGGTTATCCGATCGACCTCTTCTGGGGCCGGGTCGAGTTCAACCTCTTGGCGGAGACTTCCTTGCTCGCGCTGGCGGCGATCATGGGAGCTCTCGGCGCGACGGTCTTCATCTGCGTCTCGTTCAGCGACTACGTCGGCAATCGGCGCTTCGCGCGGAGCTGGGTCTGGTTCTACCTCGTGCGCCTGATCGTCGGGCCTTCGCTCGCGCTGATCTTCTACTTCGCGCTGCGCGGTGGCTTTCTCGCCACGAGCTCACAGTCGACGGACATCAACCCGTACGGAGTCGCCGCCCTCGCCGGTCTCGTCGGGCTCTTCTCCAAGCAGGCGGGCGACAAGCTGAAGCAGATCTTCGATGCCCTCTTTCAGACGCCTGAGGGGTATGGCGATTCGGCGCGTGCCGACAGCGTCCAGAATCCTCAGCCGACGATCTCGGGGCTCGAGCCGCCGATCCAGCAGGGAACGACGAGCCTAAAGTTCACCGTGGAGGGGACGGGCTTCATCAAGTCTTCCGCCGTGAGCGTGACCCGCGTCGAGGGGGCCGCGCCGTCGACGCTGCTGACCCGCAAAGCGAGGTTCGTCAACGACGGCGAACTCGAGGTCACGCTGGACGAAGCGGACGTTACGGAGCCGGGCAATCTATACGTCGCGGTCACGAACCCAAGTCCAGGGGGCGGGGTCGCAGGACCGTTCCGAGTCGAGGTCAGCGAGGCCGTGGAGGACGCGCTCGCGCAGGGGTCCGGCTCAGGCGGAGTGGATGACTCGGCGACGGCACCTGCAGCGCCTCCGCGGGTGAGCACCGTCGAGCCCGATCAGCTCGTCGTAGGCACGCCGGATCTCACGATCGCGATCGTGGGCGAGAACCTCAGCGGGGGCGCGATCACCGTGGCTTCTCCCGCCGCGCCCGACGCTGCGGCCGCGCGTCCGTCCGAAGAGGTCGACGACACCAAGCTCTCCGCCACGCTCGACCCGACGGATGTGGCCGCTGCCGGAACGCTGACGATCAGGGTGGCCAAGGGGGAGGACGTCTCGGAGCCGTTCCCGCTCGAAGTCGTCGACGGCTAGGCGCCTAGCTCCGAGAGCAACGGCGCGGTGTCCAGCGGCTCGAAGCCGAGCCGTCTGGCGATTTCCTCGCTCGTCGGCCGCGTGCCCTCGCGGAACAGCTCCCGCAGCCGGTCGCCGGTCGCGGTCGAGCGCCACCAGTCCTCCCCGAACTCGGCGGCGAGGTAGTGGCGGAGCTGAGCCGACCGGATCCAGGCGCGCAGGTAGTCGGCTGAGTAAAAGCCCGCGTCCATGTCCGCGAGATACGCGTCGGCGTGATAGCCGATCCCCGTCGCGGCCGTGAGGCGCTCGGAGTAGCCGTCCGGCGAGCCCCCGTCCTCGGCGAACCGCGACCAGAACTCGAGCTCGAATTGGAGCTTCGCCGTGTAGCGCCGGTACAGCAGCGCCTCGAGGAACACGGTCCCCTCGGCATTCTCCCGCGCGGTCTCGTCGTCGAGCCCGAAGTGCTCCGCGTGCCAGGCGGGCTCGCGGGTGATCGCCTCGAGGATGTACGAGTAGATCTCGGTCAGCGCGTGGTCGCGCGACAGCTTCCTGAACGTGTAGGAGAGGGACGGGTCGCACCCCGCGTAATGGAGCGCATGGCCCGCCTCGTGCAGGAAGGCCTGGTAGTCGTGCAGACCGCCCTGCGCGCGTGTGATCAGGTGCACGACCTTCGGCGGATCGGACGCGATCACGCAGGCGCGCGGCGACTTCTGTGGGCGGTCCTCGACGTCGAGGCGGATGTTCGGCTCGCTCTCGAGGTCGAAGCCGAGCCGCTGCAGGGTCGCCATGCAGACCGGGATCGCCTGCTCTTTCGTATAGGTGGAGTCGAGCGGCGAGAGCCGGCGCAAGTACGCGGTGTGGAACGAGCTGGGCACCGACTCCCGATCCGGGCCGAGGATCCGCTCGAACCAGTGCCCCCTGAGCCGGTCGTATGCGCCGGTCGAATGCTCGCTCGCGGCTGCCAGGGCCCGCTCGAGCTCCTGCAGCGAGATGCCCTTTTCCTCGGCTGAGCGCGCCACCGGGTCGGGCTCGCCGGAAAGCTCGACCTCGAGCTCCTCACCGGCGCTGAGCAGCTCCAGCCGGTCGTCGTTGAAGCCGGCGGACGCCTGTGCGTGGATCTCGCCGAGCTCCTCGCGGTCGGCGTAGGCGGCGAGCACGGCGAGCTTCGCCTGGGCGTTGCGGAGCGGCATCTCCTCGCCGCGGAAGGTCACGCGGGCGGCCAGAATCGCGTTCTCGAGCTCGTCCTCGCGCTCCGCCAGCTCGGCCGTGACGATTCCGCCCTCGCAGGTCTTGCGCAGGCGGTAGAGGCGCTCGCGCTCGTCCGCCTCGGCGCCCTGCTCCGCCTCGCGCAGCAGGTCGACCTGTTCACGCGTGAAGAGGTCGGCGTAGCGCTCGACGATCGCGGCCTGCTCCGACGTCTCCTTCTCGCCGACGCGGACCGCGCGCGCCTCCTCGGAGCGTTCGAAGAGGAAGCGCTGCAGGCGCTCCTCGTACTGCGCGGGGGTCCTCGCTGCCGCGACGCTCATCCGCTGGAATCTATCTCGCGGCGCCGCTCCGCCAGGGTCCTGACCGTCGAGGTGAGGGTCTCGAGCCGAAACGGCTTGGGGATGACCGCGTCGGCCCGCTCGGGGTCGATCGTGTCAAGCTCGGAGCTGCCGGTGAGCAGCGCGACGGGCGTTTGCGGGCTGCGCTCGCGCAGCTCGCGCAGCAGATCGAATCCGCTGTCGCGGCCCACGTGCACGTCGAGGAGCACGACGTCCACGGTCGAGTGCTCGAGCACCTCGCGCGCCTCGTTGAGCCCGCCCGCCTCCACGACGGTGCAGCCGTCCAGCTCGAGGTTCACGCGGCACAACAGCCTGATCGCCGGATCGTCGTCGACGACGAGCACGGTGATGGACTCGCCTTCCACGCGGCGCAAGTCTACCGCCCCCGCAGAGCTCTCCCAGGCCGCCCTGCGGCTAGAATCCTGAGGTTGGCGCAGATCGTCGGCACCGGCGCGCAGCAGAGCTACGGGGATGCGATCGCCGGAGTCTGGACCGACCTGCGCGCGACGCTCGCGCGCCTCGAGGCGCTGGCGGCCGACCCCGCGGAGACGCTTGCCGACGCGGATGCCGTGGAGCGGCTCGGCGGCCTGCAGTACTCCCTTCACCGCGCCGCCGAGCTCGTCACCGGGCTCGATCCTCCGCTGGGGGCCGAGCTCGAGCACGAGGAGCTCGCGACAGCGCTGACCGACGCCAGGGATGCGACCGCGGAGGTCGCCTACGTGCTCGAGGCCGGCGACCTGGAGGCGGTCGAGTCGTACGTGTACGAGTGGCGCGGCACCCTGTTCCACGTCCGGCTTGCACGGCTACGTCTTTCGACACCCGCCGAGCAACCTTCAACGATCTCGGTCGTGCCGGAATCCTCGCCGCCCCGCGTCCTCCTCACCTGGGCTCTCGCCGGCGCCGGCGCGCTCGTGCTTGCCGCCGGTGCGATCGCCGGTCAGTGGCTGCTCGCCGCGGTCGGATTGACCGCCTTCGCGCTCGGCGCCCTCACCCGAAGCCGGTAGCCCGACCGGACACCTGCGTAACCCCGGCCCCGAGTGGGGCGTTTACACCTTGTAAATGAGAAGCGAGCACGGGAACGAGGACAAGCGGTCTGAGGTGGAAAGAGGTCAGACAGGAGGGCTTCCCACTCCGACGACGCAGTTCCGGATTCGCGCCTGGCGCGAGTTCCAGAAAGCGCTGGACCCGCTGGCTCCGCCGAAGCCGCTCCCTAAGAAGCGGTACCACTAGGAGGGTTTGGCGGAACGTCGCTCGTTGTCGGGGTGCGATGGTCGTTCCGAGGCAAGAACGCAGGGAGCGTTCGTACCCGGCGGGTACGGGCGCGACTGAGGACGCCGTCCTCGGGGCGAGCAGCGCGGCCCGACGACACAGCTACGTTTCGTCAGACCCTCCCAAGGCGGCCGCGCGCAGGCGCGCGAGCGACTGCTCCTTGCCGAGCAGCTCGAGGCTCTCGAAGAGCCCGGGGGAGATTTTCGAGCCGGTGACCGCGAGACGGACGGGCTGGAACGCGTCCCGCGGTTTCAGGCCCTCCCGCTCCGCCCACTCCCGCAGCGCAGCCTCGATCCGCTCGCTCGTGAACGGCTCGGTCGCGGCGAGGGCCTCCGTCGCCTTGGACAGGACGCCATTGCCGGCCGCGGGCGGCTCGACCTCCTCGAATAGGAAGCGCACGAAGTCCGGGTACTCGGAGAACTTCGCGATCTTCTCCTGGACGAGCGGAGCGGTCTCGCGGACGCGCACGGCGTCCCAGTCGTAGCCCTGCTCGCCGAGCCACAGGATGAGCGCGTCGGCGTACTCGTCGAGGGGGAGCGCGCGCAGGTGCATGCCGTTCAGCCAGTCGAGCTTGTCGTAGTCGAAGGTGGCGGGGCTCCGAGAGATCCGCTCGAGCGAGAAGCGCTCGACGAGCTCGTCGACGGACATGATCGTCGTCTTGTCGTCGTAGCTCCAGCCGAGCAGCGCGAGGTGGTTGACGAGGGCCGGAGCGTAGTACCCAGCTTTGCGGAACTCGTCCACTGTGATCGCCCCGTGCCGCTTCGAGAGCTTCTTTCCGTCGTCGCCGTTCACGTTCGGAACGTGGCCATAGACCGGGAGGTCGGCGCCGAGCGCTAGCAGGATCTGGATCTGCTTGGGCGTATTCGAGACGTGGTCCGGCCCACGGAGAACGTGGGTGATCCGGTCCTGGACGTCCTCGACCGGCGAGGCGAAGTTGTACGTCGGTCGCCCATCCGAGCGCAGGAGCACGAGGTCCTCGATCGTCTCGTTCGGGACCTCGACGCGCCCGAGGACCACGTCGTCCCAGGCGGTCGTGCCCTCGTCGGGCATGCGGAACCGGATCGCGCCCTCGTCCTCGTACGCCTTCCCCGCCTCGACGAGCTGCTGCGCGAGCTCGCGGCAGCGCTCCATGCTGTCGAGCTGGAAGGTAACCGGGCCGTCCCAGTCGAGGCCGAGCCAGCGCAGAGACTCCTGGATCTGCTCGGTCGCCTCGAAGACTTCGCGCGCGGTGTCCGTGTTCTCGATCCTGAGCAGGAACTCGCCGCCCTGGTTGCGTGCGAACAGCCAGTTGAAGAGCGCGGTCCGGACGTTGCCGATGTGCAGCAGCCCGGTCGGGCTCGGAGCCATTCGCACACGGACGGACATGCCTGAACGCTACGTGACGACCGGCTCCGGCGCGCCACGGCTCCTGATCGCGCGCACGCTCGGAATCGCCGCCATCGTCGCGATGCAGAGCGCGGAGATCGCGGCCGCGCCCCAAAGCGTCACGCTCATTCCGAGCAGTGCTGACGCCGGGCCGGCGAGCGCCAGGCCGAGCGGGATCAGCACGAACGAGCCGAGCTCGTCGTAGGAGCTGACGCGCGACTGGGCGACTGCGGGGATTTGCTGCTGGAACACCGTCAGCCAGAGCGTCAAATGCACGGCGATCGCGGCGCCGGCGACCAGGGCAACCGCCGAGAGCACAGCGGTGCGGGCATGCATGGCGAGCGCGACCAGCTCGAAGACCGTCGCGCCCGCGGTGATGACCGAAACGAGCATCGGCCGGCGTGGACGCAGGCGCAGCGCGACGAGGCCCCCGATCACGGCTCCGACGCCGCTCGCGGTCAGGACGGTCGCCCACGCCCCGGGACCACCGAGGTGCTCGACCGCGATGACCGGCCCGAGCACGACCCATGCGGCGAAGACGAAGTTCGACACGCCGAACAGCGTCACCGTGGACCAGAGCCAGGTCCGGGAGGCGAACTCGCGCCAACCGAGCCGAAGCTCGTGCAGGAAAGGTGCATGCTCGCTCGCCAGCTGGCGCCGGATGTTGAGCGTGGTCAGCAGCAGCCCGGCCGCGACGAAGGTGGCCGCGTCCACCGCGAGCGCCAGCGAGGGGCTGGCGGCGACGATCACGATGCCTCCGAGCGCCGGCCCCAGGATCCCCATCGTGTTCCTGCTCAGGCTGAGCAGGGCGTTCGCCTCCTGCAGCCGCCCGGGGGAGACCGTCTGGGGGACGAGCCCGACGGTCGCCGGGCCGACGAGCCCGCCGCCGACACCGTAG
>JALZOQ010000467.1 GCA_030913835.1 Actinomycetota bacterium
AGCGTGCCGGCCTGGTAGACGTCGCCCGCGGGCGCGAGGCGATCCATCACGTCGGCGCGACCGCCGAACGCGGCGAGCGGGAGCCCTCCTCCGACGATCTTGCCGAGGATGGTGAGATCGGGCGCGACGCCGTAGAGCTCCTGCGCGCCGCCGCGGGCGACCCGGAAGCCTGTGATGACCTCGTCGAAGATCAGCAGGGCGCCGGACGCGTCGCAGAGCGAGCGGAGCGCTTCCAGGAAGCCCGGCTCGGGGGGGACGACGCCCATGTTTCCGGCGACGGGCTCGACGATGACGCAGGCGAGCCCTTCCCCGTAGCGGGCGACTGCGGCCGCCGCGCCGTCGACGTCGTTGTAGGGACAGACGATCGTGTCGCGCGTGACGGCGGGCGGAACGCCGGGCGTGGTCGGGATGCCGAGGGTCGCGACGCCGGAGCCTGCCGACGCGAGCAACGCGTCGACGTGGCCATGGTAGCAGCCGGCGAACTTGAGCACGCGGTCGCGGCGGGTCGCGGCGCGGGCGAGCCGGACGGCGCTCATAGCCGCCTCCGTCCCCGAGGAAACGAGGCGAACCTTCTCCAGCGAGGGAACCGCGTCTACGAGCTCGGCGGCGAGCTCGACCTCGCGCTCGGTCAGCGCCCCGAAGCTCGTGCCGTCGAGCGCAGCCTCCCGGACAGCCTCGACGGTCTCCGGGTCGGCATGCCCGAAGAGGAGCGGGCCCCACGAGCAGACCCAGTCGAGATAGCGGTTGCCCTCCGCGTCCTCGAGGTAGGCGCCCTCGGCGCGGCGCACGAAAAACGGCTCGTCGAGCCCGACGGCGCGCATGGCGCGAACCGGCGAGTTGACGCCGCCTGGGATCAGCTCGAGCGCACGGCGGTAGAGCTCGCTGCGCGTCCCTACAACCATCCGGCCAGCTCCTTCGTCCAGTAGGAGATGACGACGTCGGCGCCGGCGCGGCGGATGGCGGTCAGGCTCTCGAGCGCAGCCTGCTTCTCGTCCAGGTGGCCGGCCGCGGCAGCCGCTTTGATCATCGCGTACTCGCCCGAGACGTTGTAGGCGGCGAGCGGCGCGTCGAAACGGTCGCGCACCGCGCGGATCACGTCGAGGTACGGCAGCGCGGGCTTGACCATCAGGGCATCGGCTCCCTCGGCCAGGTCGAGCTCGCACTCGCGGAGCGCCTCGCGCACGTTTGCGGGATCCATCTGGTAGCCGCGCCGGTCGCCGAAGGACGGCGTCGAGCCCGCGGCCTCGCGGAAGGGCCCGTAGAACGCTGACGCGTACTTGGCGGAGTAGGCGACGATCGGCGTCTCGGGGAGCTCCTCGCGGATCGCGGCGACGCGTCCGTCCATCATGTCGCTCGGCGCCACGACGTCGGCGCCCGCATCGACGTGGCTGACGGCGGTGCGCGCGATCAGCTCGAGCGAGGCGTCGTTGTCCACCTCGTCGCCACGGAGCACTCCGCAATGCCCGTGCGAGGTGTACTCACAGAGGCACACGTCGGTGAGGAGGAGCAGCTCGGGGAAGCGCGGCCGCAGCTCTCGAAGGGCCTGCTGGACGATGCCGTCGTCGATCCACGCGCCCGAGCCTTCCTCGTCCTTCTCCTCCGGGATCCCGAACAGGATCACGGCGGACACACCCAGGCGGACGAGGTCCTCCGCCTCGCGGGTGAGGGTGTCGAGCGAGTGGCGCGCGAGGCCGGGAAGCTCCGGATTCGGCAGCGGCTCCGGCGCGACGAAGAGCGGCATGACGAAGCTGTCGAGCTCGAGCCGTGTCTCGCGCACGAGCGAGCGCAGGGCGCCGGTCCGGCGCAGCCGCCGCAGCCGCGTTGCTGGGAAGGAGCTCACGACGCGAACTGTAGTCCGCTCCTAGTAGCTACTAGTAGTACGTGGGTTTGACGAAACAAAATCGTTGAGCCCAGATTCCGAGGCACACTGAAGTGTCCCGGTTCTTCAGCTTTAGGAGCGCGATGGTGTTCGGATTCTTCGCAGTAGCGGCGCATAACAGTGGCCTAGACCAGTGGGACGCCATTGGTTCAATCGTGGGCGGCGCAATCGCCTCGGTGGTTTTTCTCTTCGCTTGTGTCCGATGGTTTTGGCGGAGACGGCATGCGCCGAAGGTTTCCGTGACCGCCGGAATAGGTGACCTATTCCGCACTGAAGTGGTTGCCGAGTCACGGCATCGAACGAGCGACGTGGCTCCGTATCGCGTGTACGTGACTCGGCTACAGGTGCGGGAAACAAACAACGCGGCGGCAAAAGATGTTCACCTTCGCGTCTTTCAAACCGACCCTGGGCCAACCGACCCACTGGTTTTACCGGCTGGCCTCCAATGGGTTAACGGCGCAGACGATCTGAGTCTGCCTCCCGGCGGGCGGGCGTATGTGCGTCTTTGCGAGGCCGTTACGAATGTGTTCGGCGAGAGAGTCGCTGTTCTTACGTCAGTACCGCACCTGAGTCCAGGTCGGGCCGTCTGGTTCGCAGTGGAGGTTGTGGTGGACGGCACGTCTAAGGAGCGGTATGAGTTCACCGCCGACTGGCGCGACGACGGGTCTCACTATCCCGAAGTGAGCGCCGAGTAGATGTCGCTACGCCGCGAGCGGTACTGCCCGCGCCCGACTGAGCGCTTGTCCGAGTCTGGCGAGCATGGTGAGGTCGGCATGAAGGGCGACCTTCGCCAGCCCGCGAACGCGGAGCGGCGCGAGGCCGTAGGTGTGCTTCAGGTAGGAGGGTTTGGCGAAACGGTGCTAGACGCGCTCGAAGTACGCGACCGGCGGGTCTGCGTCCATGTGAAGATCGACGACCTTCCAGTTCCTGTTTCCAAACTGGACCTGATCGCCGTCCGCGAGCGGTTCGTCGCGTCTGAGCGGGTGTGCCCCGGTCAGATGATTGTCCGCGAAGGACAGAATCGCGACGTAGACGTGCTCATCCACGACGCGCACGATACGCGCCTAGGCGGATTGCGGTGACGCCGCGTGAGCTGTCATCAAGACGAACTTCGGCGGCGGTGAGCGGGCTCGTCGAAGCGGTCGGCGGGCGGGGTCTGCTACGACCAGGTCAACCGACGGGCGCCCGATTCGGCGTAGTGTTGGACGAGGCGGAAGCGGACGTGAATAACCCGCCGGCTCCTTCGGAACGGCAGAGGTGGATCGAGAGCGTGCGCAAAGTCCTGGTGGTCGACGACGAATCGAACATGCGCTTCCTGCTTCGGATGGTCTTCGAGTCCGAGGGGTTCGAGGTGGTGGAGGCGCATCACGGCGCCGCCGCGCTCGAGCGCGTCAAGGAGGAGGAGCCCGACCTGGTGGTGACCGATCTGATGATGCCGGTGATGAACGGGCGCCAGCTTGTCGAGCGGTTGCGCGCAGACGCCGAGACGGCCGGGATCCCGATCCTCGTGCTCAGCGCGAACGCGAACGCCGAGGTGGTCGGCGCCGACGCCGCTCTACGCAAGCCGTTCGACGTCGACGCGCTGCTCGACGCCGCCCGCTCGCTCAGCCGAAAGGACGCGGCCTGATGCAACGACTCGAGACGGGCGTTCCCGAGCTCGACCTCGTCCTCGACGGCGGCCTGCCGCTCGGCTCGCTCGTCGTCTTCGCGGGCGCCCCAGGCACAGGCAAGACGATCCTCGCCCAGCAGATCTGCTTCACCGCCGCCACCCCAGAGCACACGGCGATCTACTACACGACGCTGGCCGAGTCTCACTCCAAGCTCGTCCGCTACCTGGAGGGATTCGAGTTCTTCGACGCAACCGCGTTGGAGGAGCGGGTCGAGTTCATTCACCTCGGAGATCTCCTGATCGAGGAGGGCGGCCGTGACGGCGACCCGCTCGGGCCGATGATCAGCGAGGTCGTCCGCACCTGCTTCGAGCGCAAGCCCTCCGTCGTCGTGGTCGACAGCGCCAAGGCCCTGCGCGACTTCGTCGACGAGGCGGCGCTGCGCCGGGTGATCTACGACCTCGCGGGCAAGGTCGCCCACAGCGACGCCGTCGTGCTTTTCCTGGGCGAGTACGCCGACGACGAGATCGAGGGCTCACCGGAGTTCTCGATCGCCGACGGGATCGTCCAGTTCGCCTACGAGCCGCGGGAGCCGGTCGACCGGCGCTGGCTGCGCGTCCGGAAGCTGCGCGGCGCGCACCACCTCGCCGGCAAGCACTCGTTCGAGATTGGCAAGGCCGGCATCACGGTCTACCCGCGGCTCGAGACGATCGCGATCGCACCGCGCGACGAGCCGGGCGCAGGCAAAAGGATCTCGAGCGGGATCGCGCGACTCGACGAGTTGATGGGCGGCGGCAGCCAGGTGGGCGATGCGACTGCGATCCTGGGGCCGTCGGGCGCCGGGAAGACGATCGCCTGCCTGCACTTCGTCGTCCAGGGCCTCGAGCACGGCGAGCGCTGCCTCTATGTCTCCTTCCAGGAGACGCCGTCGCAGCTCAAGGAGAAGGCGGCCTCCTTCGGCTGGGACCTCGTCGGGGCCTGCGAGTCCGGGCAGCTCGCGATCTACCACGTCCCGCCCGGCGACCTCGACCTGGACACGATCGGGGCCGCCGTCCGGGCCGAGCTCGCTGACGGCTCGCTCCGCCGCGTGGCGATCGACAGTCTCGGCGAGCTCGTCTTCGCGTCGCGCGAGACCGAGCGCTTCCCCGCCTTCGCCCGCGCGCTCACCGGCTCGATCCGTGCCGGCGGAGCCTCTTCGCTGATCACGAGCGAGACGACCATGCTCGGCCCGACCGCAGAACCGCTCTCCCACCTCTCCTTCCTCTTCCACAACGTGATCCTTCTCCGCTACGTCGAGATCGAGTCGGAGATCCGGCACGCGATCAGCATCCTCAAGATGCGCGACTCCAACCACGCAAAGGCCGTCTGGGAGTTCGCGATCGGCAAGCAAGGGCTCGAGATCGGCGACAAGCTAGAAGGGTTGACCGGGATCCTCGGCTGGACCGCGCTCCGCGACGACACATCGCGATAACCGTGACAAGCCGCCGCGACCCGTGTGGTGGGGGTCGGCAGTGAGGCTCAGGCGAGAAAGGCGGGCGCGACGGAGCGGTACGAGCGATCGGTGATGCGGAACGAGCCGCTCCTTCGGGGCGCGACCGACCGGCTGCACGAGCTGCCGCTCGGCCCCCTCTGCGACGACGAGTCGTTTGTCTACGGTTCGATGTAGGGAAAATAGGAGGGGCAGCGCCTTGCCCGCTAGGGTGCGCCCGGGAGGAACATCGGAAAGGAGCCCGAGGTGGCCGGGAAGAAGCGCCTGAAGTCGCAGGGCAAAACCGAGAAGAAGACGCCGACCAAGCCCAAGCGACCGAAGAAGACCTCGCGCGGCAAGTAATCGGTTCGCCAGCGGGCAGCTCCGCCAGATCGGCTAGACGCCTCTCTACCAGCTTGACCACCGCCGGATCGTTGCTTTGACGGACGAGGTGCGGCAGGACTTGGCGCCCGATTCGCGGGGATTCCGGACGTGCACTACGGCGGCGCCGAGCCTTTGCATGCCGGAACCGCGGTGTATCGGCATGGACGCTCTCCGGAACGACGACCGATGGCGAGCGAATCGAAGTCCGTGGCTGCGACCTTTTGGACCTTCGACGCCGACAGCAAGATCAGCCGGAAGGGCTTGTTCTGGAAGATCCGCGAATCCTGACCTCCGCTTCTTGCCCGTCACCACTTGCCTCCCCGCACTCGATCCAGATGCGATCGAGTTCGCGTGGAGCTTTGGGCGCGCCACCCTGCCGGGCCTCGCTACGCCACGCGCCGATGGACGACGGCGCCGCTCCGCTTGTCCGCAGCGTCGAGCACGCCCATTGCCCGCAAGCAGTAGGTCATCTGCTGGGCGAGCCGGCGCTCGATCCCCGCCGCCTGCGCCAGCTCGGCGGTGTCGAAGAGCTCGGGCAGCGCCAGCGGGAGCAGCCCCGCGGCGTCGGCGGGCGTGGCGAGCAGCCGGCGCTCTTCGACGGAGACCAGCCGGCGGCCGGTCACGACCCAGCCGCGCCGACGGAACGCCTTCCCGGGACGGTGGACGCGGAGCTCGTCCTGGTGGGTGAGGACGATCTCGAGCTCGAACCGGGGCAGGCAGAGGAGCGAGGGGATGCTGACGAGCCTGCTGAAGATGTCCTCGATACGGCCGCGGCGCGGCGAGCGGCGGGCGGAGAGGACCTCGCCCTCGTCCGAGAGCCTGACAATCCTGCGCCCCACCGGCACCGGCGCGACAAGCCGTACCGGATGCTCCTGCGCGAGCAGCTCGAGCTTGCGCCGCAGGGGTGCAAAGCCGCCGGTCTGGATCTCGACCAGCAGGTCGCCGCGGACGAGGTCGACGATGAAACCGCTGGCGACCTGCTCGAGCAGGTCGCCGGG
>JALZOQ010000003.1 GCA_030913835.1 Actinomycetota bacterium
GCCGTCGACTTCACCTGGGACGCGACGCTCGCGGTTCCCGGCCCGTACTCCTGGCGGATCGACGCCGGCCCCACCGTGCGGCCGGCGGCCGGAACGATCGGCGGCAGGGTTGCGGCGCTGGCGCTCCAGCAGGTGACGGCATCGCGCCTGACGTTCAGCCCGAACGGCGACGGCAAGGACGAGGAGACGCGCATCTCCTACACGCTCACGCGCCAGGCGACCGTGACGGTCACGCTGACGCTGGCCGACGGGACGCTCGTCGCGAGCCTGTTCACCGACACGAAGCCGGCAGGCAAGAACTCGTTCGTCTTCCGCGGCCAGGGAATGACCGACGGCGTGTACCGGATCGTGCTGACCGCCTCCGCGGCCGGGAAGACCGTCGTCGCGTCGGTGCCGATCGTCGTCAACAGGACACTGGTCGGATTCGGCGCCTCAACGCCCGTGTTCTCGCCGAATCGTGACGGGCGTCTCGACGCAGTCTCGTTCCCGTTCTCGCTCGCCCATGCCGTGCAGGCGCAGCTGCGGATCCTGCGCGGGACGGCCGAGGTCGCGCTTCCGTTCAACGGCCCGCTGGCCGTGGGCACGCAGAAGCTGAGCTGGGACGGCACGACCTCGACCGGCGCACGCGCGCCTGACGGCGCGTACAGGGCCGAGCTGACCGTCACCGACCAGCTCGGGCCCGTGAAGCAGACAGTTCCGGTCCGGCTCGACACGGTGGCGCCGCGCTTGCGAGCGCTCTCGCTCGCCCGGTTGAGGTTCACGCTCACCGAGCCCGCGCGCGTCGCGTTCACGATCAACGGGCGCCGGATCGTGAAGCTGGCGAAGCGCGGGACGTTCAGCGTTCCATTCGCCGGCGCGCCGCGACGCGTGGTCGCGGTCGCGACGGACGACGCCGGCAACCGCAGCCTGGCGCTCAGGCTCCCCTGAGCCACCCCTCGTAAGCGGGCTCGAGCCGAGCGAGGATCTCGGCGAGGAGTTGCGGGCGGCCCAGTTCTGCCCGCTCGACCCGCAGCGACGTCGCGCCTTCGGGTAGCTCGCCCGCCGTTTGCGTGACGTTCACCCCGATCCCGAGCACCACGAAGCCGTCGCGCGCCTCCGCGAGGATGCCGGCGACCTTTCGTCCGTCCACGAGCACGTCGTTCGGGTGCTTGACGGTGGGCTCGAGCCCGGCGCTCGCGACAGCGTCCGCTACCGCCTGGCCCGCGACGAGCGAGAGCTCGGGCCAGCGCTCGAGGGCGACACTCGGCCGGAGCAGCACCGAGCAGAGGACGCTCGACCCACGCGGGGCGTGCCACTCTCGCCCGAGCCGTCCGCGGCCCTCGGTCTGCTCCTCGGCCGCCGCGACGGCGCCCTCCGGATCGCCGGCCCCGAGCAGGCGTTGCGTCGAGGCCGTAACCTCGGCGTAGACGTAGCGTTCGCGCCCGAAGCGGCCGCGGAGCAGGGGCAGCACGGCTTCCGGCGCCAGCGAGTCGTCCACCGGGGCTTACACTAGTTCTCAACCGTGCAACCTCCCCTTCGCAAGCCTCGTCCAATCGAGCGATCTCTCCGCCCCGGAGGGGTCCTTGTCTACGAGAGGCTGAGCGACGCGATCTTGGTCAAGCGAGCAAAGGACGGCGACGAGCGGGCTCTGGCAGCGCTCTGCGAGCGGCATGCGCCCAAGGTCGAGCGCCTCGCCCGCCAGCTGCTCCGCGACCAGGAGGACGCCCGGGACGCGGCCCAGGAATCGCTGGCGAAGGTCTGCGTGCGGATCAAGCAGTTCCGCGGCGAGTCGCAGTTCGCGACGTGGCTGCACCGGCTCGTGGTGAACACGTGCCATGACGTCGCGGTGCGGCAGCGCGCGCGGACGCACGAGCCCCTGCGCGAGGACGAGCGCGTGTCGCCCGACGCCGACCCGGCCCGCGAGGCGGATCTCTCCGCTCTGCGCTCCGAGCTCAACGACTGCCTGGCCGGGATTCCGTCGGACCAGGCACGCGTGGTCGTCCTGAAAGACGCGCTCGGCTTCTCGTTCGAGGAGATCTCGACCGCCTCCGGCATGCCCGTCGGGACTGCGAAGTGCTACGCGCACCGCGGCCGCAACCGGCTTCGGGAGCGGCTCGAAACAACGCGCGACGTCGCGTGACCCCGAAGCTTCCGCTCCAGCGCGCAGAGATCGAGAAGATCCTGCCGCACCGGCCGCCGATGCTGCTCCTCGACGAGGTGCTCGAGCTCGAGCCCGGCACGCGCGTCGTCGCGCAGAAGACGGTGCGCGAGGAGGATTGCGCGGGCCACTTTCCCGGCAACCCGATCATGCCCGGCGTCCTGATGGTGGAGGCGCTCGCGCAGGCCGGGGCCGTCGCGGTGCTCTCCGAGGAGGAGAACCGCGGCAAGCTCGCGCTCTTCGCGGGGATCGACGACGTGCGCTTCAAGCGGGTGGTACGGCCCGGTGACACGCTGCGGCTGCAGTGCGACGTCGAGACCGTGCGCGGCCCGATCGGTCGCGGGAAGGTGCGGGCGACCGTCGACGGGGAGCTCGCGGTGCGGGGAACGCTGACCTTCGCGGTGGGGGACCAGTCGTGATCGGCTCCGCCAACGGCAGGCCGATCTCGATCACCGGGCTCGGCTGCAACGTCCCGGACCGCATCGTGACGAACGCTGACCTCGAGGAGCTCGTCCAGACCTCCGACGAGTGGATCGTCACGCGCACCGGCATCCACGAGCGACGTCTCGCGGAGCCTGGAGAGCTCGCGATGTCCGAGCTGGCCATCCCTGCCGCCGAGCGGGCGCTTAAGCAGGCTGGCGTCGACGCTGCGGAGATCGACGTGCTGATCGTCGCCACGGTCACGCCGGACATGGCCTTCCCGTCCACGGCAGCGATCGTCGCGGACAAGCTCGGCATGCCCGACGCGGCCGCATACGACCTCTCCGCCGGCTGCACCGGCTTCATGTACGCGATCGCGCAGGCCTACGGCATGGTCGCGTGCGGGCTCTCGAAGAAAGCGCTCGTGATCGGCGGCGACGTCCTCTCCTCGATCCTCGACTGGACCGACCGCTCAACCCTCATCCTCTTCGGCGACGGTGCGGGCGCGGTCGTGATCGAGCGTGTGGAATCCGGCGGCTTCCTCGGCTTCGAGCTCGGGGCCGACGGGGGCGGCGGCGAAAACCTCTGGCTCCCCGGCAGCGGCTCGCGCAAGTTCGAGGATCCCGACAAGTTCGTGAAGATGAACGGCCGCGAGGTGTTCAAGTTCGCCACGCGAATCCTCGTCTCGTCGGCGCAGAATATCCTCGACGAGTGCGACAAGACGGTCGAGGACGTCGACGTGTACGTCCCGCACCAGGCAAACATCCGGATCATCGACCACGCGGCCTCCAAGCTCGGCATCCCGAAGGAGAAGGTGATCGTGAACGTGGACAAGTACGGCAATACGTCGTCGGGCTCGATCCCGCTCGCGCTGGCCGACGCCGAAGCGGATGGACGCCTGACGCCCGGCGCGCTCGTGCTCATGACCGGGATGGGCGCAGGCTTGACGTGGGGTTCGAGTCTGATCGAATGGACGAACGGAAGGCAGGCAGCGTGACCAAGATCGCATTCATGTTTCCGGGCCAGGGCTCGCTCGAAGCTGGGATGGGCCGCGACATCGCCGAGGCCGTGCCCGAGGCGATGGAGGTCTACCGCGCAGGCAGCGAGGCGTCGGGGCTCGACCTCGTTCAGCTCTGCTTCGAGGCGCCGCTCGAGCAGCTCGTGCAGACCGAGGTGCAGCAGCCTGCTCTCGTCGCGACGAGCCTGGCGATCAACGAGGCGATTCGCGTGCGCGGCATCCGCCCGGACTTCGTCGTCGGCCATTCGGTCGGCGAGTTCGCGGCGCTCGCCGCGGCCGAGTCGCTTCCGCTCGCCGAGACGGTGGGGCTCGTGCGCGAGCGCGGGCTCGCGATGGCGGACGCGGCGCGCCAACACCCCGGCTCGATGGCCGCGATCCTCGGGCTCGCGGACGAGGTCGTCGAGAACCTGTGCCGCAAGATCGTGGGTGTGTGGCCTGCGAACTACAACTGTCCCGGGCAGATCGTCGTCTCGGGCGAGTCGCCCGCGGTGGACGAGTGCTGCGACGAGGCCGAGCGCGAGGGTGCGAGGCGCGCGATCAAGCTCAAGGTCTCCGGTGCGTTCCACAGTCCGCTCGTCGCACGCGCAGCCGACCGGCTCAAGCCGGCGATCGAGCGGGTCAACTTCGCCGAGCCGCGTGCGGCCTTCATGTCGACCGTGACCGCCAAGCTCGAGGATGCCCAGCGCCTGCGCACGCTGCTCGTCGACCAGCTGACCGCGCCTGTCCGCTTCACGCAGGCGGCGCGCGAGCTGATCGGCCAAGGCGTGACCGTCTTCGTCGAGGTCGGGCCCGGCAACGTGTTGAGCGGTTTACTGAAGAGGATCGACAGGAGCGTGAAGGCCGTCTCCGTCAACAACCTCCAATCGCTGGACGAGCTCGAAAACGCCCTTGCCTGATTTGCGGCTCGACCGCCCACCCCAGCGGCCCCCGGCGCGCGCAAAGCGGCGCGAGGCGGCGTCCTCGGTTGCCCCCGTAGCCTCCGGCTACGAAGGCGCCCTGCGTCCTTGCCTCGCTTGCTTTGCCCACCCCGGGAATCCACTGCGGTGAACGGCCGAACCACCGCGTTCGCTTCTCTCAACGGTAAGAACGCGCTCGTCACCGGCGGCTCCCGCGGCATCGGCGCGGCGATCGCGCGCGAGCTCGCGGCGGCCGGCGCGACCGTTGTCGTCGGCTACCGGTCCGGGCAGGAGGAGGCGGAAGCGGTCGCGAGCGAGGTCGGCGGACGCGCGGTCCAGGCAGACGTCGCGAACCCGGAGGACGCGAGGCGCCTGGTCGAGGAGGCCGGCGACCTGGACATCCTGGTCAACAACGCCGGCACGACGCGCGACGGCGTCCTCGCGCGGATGAGCGACGGCGACTGGCGGACCGTCATCGACACGAATCTCAGCGCCGTCTTCTACACCTGCCGGGCCGTCTCGCGCGGGATGATGAAGCGCCGGGCCGGGTCGATCGTCAACCTCTCGAGCATCGTCGGCATCCACGGAAACTGGGGCCAGACGAACTACGCCGCGTCGAAGGCGGGAATCATCGGCTTCACGAAGTCGCTGGCCCAGGAGCTCGGCAGCCGCGGGGTGCGCGCCAATGTGATCGCCCCCGGATACATCAAGACCGCGCTCACCGACGTCATCCCCGAAGAGGCGAAGGAGCAGATGCTTTCGCTGACGCCGCTCGGCCGGCTCGGCGACCCTGAGGACGTCGCGGGCGCGGTACGCTTTCTCTGCTCCGACGCAGCAGCGTTCATCACGGGCGAAGTGCTGGTCGTCGGCGGCGGGCTGGGAATGTG
>JALZOQ010000029.1 GCA_030913835.1 Actinomycetota bacterium
TCGGCGAGACCGTCACGGTCGAGGCGTTCGAGCCCGGCGACAAGGTCAAGGTCACCGGAATCTCGATCGGCAAGGGGTTTGCGGGAACGATCAAGCGCCACCGGTTCCACCGCGGCCCGGTCTCGCACGGCTCGCACAACGTCCGTAAGCCCGGCTCCATTGGCGCCTCGGCGACCCCGGCGCGCGTCTTCAAGGGGCAGAAGATGCCCGGCCGCCTCGGCGGCAAGCGCGCGACCCAGGTCGGGCTCACCGTCCATTCGACCGATCCGGAGCGGAACCTGATCCTCGTCAAGGGCGCGGTTCCGGGCCCTAGGAACGGGCTCGTCGAGATCCGCGAGGAAAACCGGTGAAAATGCTGGCGCATTTCCACCGGGGTTTGCCAGACCCGTCGCTTCGCTCGGGTGATAGGGGAAAGGCCTGATGGCTGCGCCTAAAGCACCCCTCCTCGACCAGAGCGGCAAGCGCTCGAAGGACGTCACGCTCGACGAGCGCGTGTTCGGCACCGACGTGAAGTCGCACCTCCTGCACGAGACCGTGCGGGCGGAGCTGAACGCCAGGCGCGCGGGCACGCGCGGCGCGAAGAGCCGCGGCCTCGTCGCCGGCGGCCGCGCGAAGCCGTGGCGCCAGAAAGGCACTGGACGTGCGCGCGCGGGAACGATTCGCGCGCCTCAGTTCACCGGCGGCGGCGTCGCCTTTCCGCCGACGATGCGGAGCTTCGACGTCAAGGTCAACCGCAAGGCTCGCCGGTCCGCGTTCGCGGGAGCCCTGTCGAGCCACGCGACGAACGGGACGCTCGCGCTGATCGACGCCGGCGCGTTCGCCAAGCCGTCGACGAAAGCAGCCGCCGCGTTCCTGGCCCAGTGGGCCAAGGATGCCCCGATGGTCGTGGTGGCGACCGAGGAGGAAGAGGCGCTCTGGAAGAGCTTCCGCAACCTCCAGGGCGTGCTGGTCCTCGTTCCCTCGGAGCTCGAGGTCGCTTCGGTCATCTGGGCGCGCTCGCTGTTGGTCAGCGAAGCAGCTCTGCCGCTCGTGAACGGTCGCGCCGGTGCGAAGGAGTCCTCATGAGCTTGCACCCGGCGACGAAGTCGCCTGTCCGCGGAAGCGGACCGGTGGAGGGGGTCCGGCGGAACCGGGAGGTTCCACCGGTGGAGGTGCGCGGATGAGCCTCCATCCCAACGAGGTCCTGCTCGCCCCCGTGGTCTCGGAGAAGAGCTATTCGCTCATCGCCGACCGCAAGTACTCGTTCCGCGTGCACAAGGACGCCCACAAGACGCAGGTGCGCCAGGCCGTCGAGGAGCTGTTCGGCGTCAAGGTCGAGAACGTGAACATGGCTCACGTGCGGCCGAAGCCGAAGCGCCGCGGCACCTTCAAGGGCACCAAGCCGGGCTGGAAGAAGGCGATCGTCCAGCTGCGCGAGGGCGACACGATCGAGATCTTCGAAGGAGCGCAGGTTTAGTGGCTCACCTGGCAGCACTTGTCGGCGCCTCGCCCACTATCACGCGGCGCGCTGCCGCGTCCTCAGTCGCGCCCGGGCTCTCCAGCCCGAGCGCTCCCTGCGTCCTTGCATCGCTTGGTGCTAGCGACCGAGGCATCCAACAGCGCCACCAGGAGAACCACTGATGCCCATTCGTAGATACAAGCCGACCTCTCCGGGGAGGCGCTTCATGACCGTCTCGACCTTCGAGGAGGTCACGAAGTCGAAGCCCGAGAAGAGCCTGACCGAGAAGCTGACCAAGAAGGGCGGCCGCAACAACAACGGCCGGATCACGACGCGCCACCAGGGCGGCGGGCACAAGCGCCGCTACCGCGTGGTCGACTTCAAGCGGCTGAAGGACGGCGTTCCGGCGAAGGTGGCCGCAATCGAGTACGACCCCAACCGGTCGGCGCGGATCGCGCTGCTCCACTACGCCGACGGTGCGAAGGCCTACATCCTCGCGCCCGCGCGACTGCGGGTGGGCGCGACCGTCGAGTCGGGCCCAGGCGCCGACATCAAGCCCGGGAACGCGCTCCCGCTCGAGAACATCCCCACCGGCACGCTCGTCCACAACGTCGAGCTGAAGCCCGGCCAGGGCGGGAAGATGGCGCGCTCCGCGGGCTCGGGCGTCCAGCTCGTCGCCAAGGATGCGGGCTTCGGCGTGCTCCGCCTTCCGTCCGGTGAGATGCGTCGCGTCGCGCTCGCGTGCCGCGCGACGATCGGCCAGGTCGGTAACCTCGATCACGAGAACATCACCGGCGGCAAGGCCGGCAGGAGCCGCTGGAGGGGCAAGCGCCCCACCGTGCGCGGCTCCGCGATGAACCCCGTCGACCACCCGCACGGCGGCGGCGAGGGCGAGTCGAAGGGCGGCCGGCACCCGGTCACTCCGTGGGG
>JALZOQ010000042.1 GCA_030913835.1 Actinomycetota bacterium
GCCGTGCCCCGGCCCCAGCATTCCGCGATGTTGGGGCAGCGCGCCTCTTCGCAAATCGTGTGCAGCGACTGCCCGTGGATCAGCTTCTTGACGTCGAAGTAGCGCGAGTCGGCGCTCGGCGCGCGCACCTTCATCCATTCGGGTCGCCTGGGCCGCTCAGCCACCGGAAGCGAGCTCTGCATCGCTTCTGAGTCTAATGACGGGCATGTCGGCAAGGACTGGCGCAACAGTCGGACAGGTCAGGTTGTGCGTTCGACCATCAATGTGACCATGGTCGTGTCGTCCGTCCAGAGCCGGTGAGGCACGTCCTTCGGCCAGCGGGCCTGCTGGCCGGTGCGGAGCGGCGAGACCTCTCCCGCCACCGACGTGAAGCCCTCTCCCTCGATGCACGCGACGATCGTGTCGTTCGGCCCGGGGTGCTCATGGATCGTTCCTCCGGCCTCGAAGCGCAGCATCGCGATGAACACTTCGTCCTCCCGGACCAGGACTTTGCCCTGCACGCCGACGCAACCGTCGTACGGCAGCGGCTCCCAGTCAGGCCGCGGGAACGGACGGATGTCGACGCTCAACGAGTCGCCAGCTGCTCGCGCACACGCTCGGCCGACTCTTCGAGCTCGTCGAAGCCGAAGACCTCCGCCAGCGCGGCCGCGGCGTGCGGGCGCACCTCGGCGACGCTCACGGGCCGCCCCAGCGCGCGCGCGACCGTCGTGAACAGCGCGTCCTCGATCCCGCAGGCGGTGATCCATTGCGTGAACGGCGCCAGGTCGAGGTCGACGTTCAGCGCGTAGCCGTGCGTCGTGACCCATTTTGCGATGTGGATCCCGATCGAGGCGATCTTGCGCGGCGGTTCGGCGAGCCAGATTCCCGTCAGTCCCTCGATGCGCGTCGCTTCGAGCCCCAGCGGCGCGAGGGTGAGAATCAGCGCCTCCTCGAGGTCGCGGCAGTAGCGCTGGACGTCCTGGCCGTGCCGCGTCAGGTCGAAGATCGGGTAGCAGACGAGCTGACCGGGCCCGTGAAACGTCGATTTCCCGCCACGGTCGGTCTCGACGACCTCGACCTCGGTCTCCGCCGGAATGTGCAGCTCCCCTTCTTCCGTGCGCCTGCCGAGCGTGACCGTCGGCGGATGCTCGAGGAAGACGATCGTGTCGGGCCTCGAGCCTTCCGAGACCGCGGCGGCGAGCGAGCGCTGCAACTCCCACGCCTCCCGAAACGGGACGAGCCCGAGATTCAGCACGTGCGCCGCGCGAGTCACAGGGCTCAGGTTAGCTAGCGGCGGGGCGGTCCCTGCGCCCGTTCTCGAGCGCCCAGTAGTCGCGGTGCTCGAGGACGAGCCCGTGTTCGTCGAAGCGCAGCATCGTCGTGCCGGCGAGCGTGTGCTCGGCGCCCTCGTAACGCAGGATCGCCCAGTACTCCACGGCGGCGCGATCTCCAGTCACGACCGGCTCCCCGAACCAGACCTCCGGCACGTCCTCCTCCTCGGCGAAGATGCGCTCGACGTAGCCGCGCGGATCCTCGGGCTCGCGGAACGGGTGCGAGCGAAAGACCGCGCCGTCGGCGTAACGCGCCGCGATCGGCTCGACGTCGTGCGCGAGCCAGCCCCGCTCCCACGCGTCTACCCAGGCGCGGGCAGCCTCGGCGACGCTCAGTAGTCCGACTCGCCCCAGCTCTCAAGCTTCGCGCGCAGGTCGCGCAGGAAGCGCCCGGCCAGCGCGCCGTCGACCAGGCGGTGGTCGTACGTGAGCGTCAGGTTCATCATCGAGCGGATCGCGATCGCGTCCTTGCCGAACTCGTCCTGGACGACCCACGGCCGCTTGACGACCGCGTACGTCCCGAGGATGCCGGCCTGGGGCTGGCTGATCACCGGGGTGCCGTGGAACGTGCCGTAGCCGCCGGGGTTCGTGATCGTGAACGTGCCGCCGGTGACGTCGTCGGGCGTGAGTTGCTTGTTGCGCGCACGCTCGGCGATCTCGGCGACCGACTTGGCCATTCCAAGCAGGTTCAGCGTTTCGGCGTTCTTGATCACCGGGACGATCAGGCCCTTGCCGTCGGCCAGCTCGACCGCGAAGCCGAGGTTGACGTAGCTCCGCGTGACGATCTTGTCGCCGCGGATCTCGCCGTTGATCCAGGGGTAGTCCTTCAGCGTCTCGACCGTGGCACGCGCGATGAACGACAGGTACGTCGGGTTGACGCCGTAGGACGATTGGTACTCCTTCTTCAGCTTCTCGCGGATCCCCACGACCTTGGACATGTCGACCTCGATCGCGCTCGTGACGTGCGCGGCGGTGTCGAGCGAGCGCCGCATGTGCTCCGCAATCCCCTTGCGC
>JALZOQ010000061.1 GCA_030913835.1 Actinomycetota bacterium
CCTCCTCGCGGGCGCCCGCGACGTGGCCGCCGTGAAGGCGCTCGCCTTCAGGGGGGCGGGCGTCGGCCGCCAGGCGCTCTCGACGGTGTCGCGCCACCTCCACGAGGGCGCGGTGGACGTGGCCGACCCAGCGACACGAGCGCTGCTCGAGCGCTTCCTCGCGCTTGCGATACGCACGACGCTCGCCGCGGACGCGCTGCTCGATGCGGTTCGGCCCGAAGCCGTGCTCTTCAACGAGCGCAACTACGCCGCCGAGGGGCCGCTGTCGGATCTCGCTCTCGAGCGGGGTCTGAACACGATCCAGTTCGTCAGCGGCTTCGACGACGACGCGCTGATGTTCAAGCGCTACACGGCCGAGACGAAGGGCCTGCACCCGCGTTCGCTATCGGACGAGTCGTGGCGCCTCGTCGAGCCGATGCCCTGGACACCGAAGCGCGACCGGGAGCTCGAAGAGGATTTCGCACGTCGTTACGACGGCAGCTCGTTTCTCGCCCGGCTGAACCGCGGCTGGACGCGGCCGCAAGCACCGGCGGAGATCATCCGCACGGTCGGGCTGGATCCGGCCCGGAAGACCGCCGTCGTCTTCTCGCACATCCTCTGGGACGCGAACATGTTCTACGGCCGCGATCTCTTCGCAGACCAGGAGGAATGGTTCATTGAGACCGTGCGCGCGGCCTGCGAGAACGACCGTGCCAACTGGATCGTGAAGCTCCATCCTGCCCAGGTCTGGAAGCTGAAGCGCGACCGCGCTGTTGGTGAGCTCGACGAGCTGGCCGCGATCCGCGAGCAGATCGGCGAGCTCCCGCCGCACGTGCACGTGCTCCAGCCGACTAGCGACATCAGCCCCTGGTCGCTGTTCGAGCTGACGGACGTCGGCGTGACGATTCGTGGATCGATCGGCTTCGAGCTTCCCTGCTTCGGCACCCCGGTGCTGACCGCCGGGACCGGCTTCTACGCAGGCCGCGGCTTCACGGTCGACTCGAGCTCCGCTGAGGAGTACCTCGGGCGGCTGCGGACGATCGAGGACACTGCTCGGCCGAGCTCCGAGCAGGTGGGACTCGCCAGGCGACATGCGTACGCGCTCTTCCGCTTGCGCCAGACGCACTTCACCAGCTTCCGCTCGATCTACCGGCCGCTCGAGAAGATCGACCACCCGTTCGAGGCGACGATCGAGGTCTGCGCGAAGACGCGAGCGGAGCTCGAGCGCGCGGAGGACCTCCGCCGCTTCGGCGAGTGGGCGGTCGATCCGTCGACCCTCGATTACTTGGAACCGGTCCCTGCATGAGCGTCGCCGTTGTCGCGCTGGTCGGCGACCACCTCCGCCACCGCTGGTACACGTCGCGGCTCGCGGCGAGCGACGCGGTCGAGCTCCGGGGGGTGATCAGCGAGCGCCAGCCCCCGCAGCCGGCCGGTCGCGACGAGCGCGAGGATGAGCTCGTGGCCGATCATTTCGCGCGTCGCCGGTCCGCCGAGGAACGCCACTTCGGCTCCGCACCGGACTGGGACGAGCTCGACGCGCCCTTCCTCGGGGTCGATCGCGGGCAGACGAACACGGCGCCGATCGCCGAGTGGGTCGACGAGCGCGAGCCCGAGCTGCTCGTGCTGTACGGGTGCGGGATCATCCGCGCGCCGCTGCTCGAGGGCTACGAGGCGGTGAACATCCACCTCGGCCTGTCGCCCTACTACAGAGGACATGCGACGAACTTCTGGCCGCTCGTCAACGGCGAGCCGGAATGCGTCGGCGCGACGGTGCACCTCGCCACACTGGATGTCGACGCGGGGCCGATCCTGCGCCAGGCGCGGCCGGAGATGGCCCCGGACGACGACTCGCACGACCTCGGGTGCAAGGCCTTGGCCGCGGGCGTCGGGGCGCTGCTCGCCGCGGTGGGCGGCTATGCGACGCGCTCTCTCGATCCGGTCCCGCAGCAGCCCGGCGGCCGCGTCTATCGCCACGCCGACTTCGACGCCGCGCCGGGCGAGGCGATCGCAGAGCTGCGCCGGCGGTTCGCGGCGGGAATGATTCCCGAGTACCTGTCGGAGAAGGCCTCGCGGGACGCGCGGTTCCCCATCGTCGAGTGACGCTCCTCGCCGTCAACTACCACTACGTCGCCGAGGAGGCCCCCCGCACGCCACGGGCGATCTTCCCGGTCACCGTCGGCGGTCTCGGCGCCCAGCTGGAGGAGCTCGGCCGCCGCTTCGAGCTCGTCTCGCGCGAGCAGGTTCTCGCTGCCGTCGACCGCGAGGGCGCGCTCCCCGACCCGGCGTGCCTGATTACGTTCGACGACGGGCTGCGCGTGCAGTACGAGCTGGCGCTGCCGGTGCTCGAGCGGCTCGGCGTTCCCGCGGTCTTCTTCGTGCCCGGGCGGCCGCTCGCCGAGGGGAAGGCGCTCTACGTGCACAAGGTGCACCGCCTGCGAGAGGAGCTCGGCGACGAGGCACTCGCGCCGCTCGTCGACGCCGACAGCGTCCCGGAGGACGTTGCGCGCGAGCAGTACGCCTACGACACGCCGGAGGCGGCGCGCGTGAAGTACGCGCTCAACATGCGCCTCCCACTCGACGAGCGCGACGACGCCGTCGCCGGGCTGCTCGCGCGGGTGGTCGAGAGCGAGGAGGCGTTCTGCGCCGAGCTCTACATGTCCCGCGATCAGGTCCGTGAGCTGGAGCGCCGTGGAGCGCTGGGGGCGCACTCGTACGGGCACGAGCCGCTCGGGTTGCTCGAGCCGCAGCACCTCCGGGTCGATCTCGAGGCCAGCGCCCAGACGCTCGAGGAGGTCACCGGATCGCGACCGCGCGTCCTCAGCTATCCGCACGGCTCGCGCGAGGCCGTGACGCAGGCGGTCGCGGTCGCCGCGGAGAGGGCGGGATTCCGGGCCGGCTTCACAATGGAGCGGGCGGTGAACCGCACGCTCGAGCAGCCGCTCCTCCTGGCTCGGATCGACGCGAATGACGCGCCCGGTGGCTCGCGGCCGCTGTCAACGATCCCCGACCGGACGCGCTATCTGTAGTGCCACTAGCATCGCCCCGATGAGCGTCTTCGTCATAGCCGAAGCCGGCATGAACCACGACGGCAGCCTCGGAAACGCGATCCGGCTCGCCGAGGTCGCCGCCGCATCCGGCGCCGACGCCGTCAAGTTCCAGCTCCACGACTCCGCCGCGGAAACGACGCGCGATGCGCCCGCGCCGCCGTACTTCCAGGGCGAGAGCCGCTGGGAGTACTTCGAGCGCACCGCGTTCACCGGCGAGCAGTGGACGACCCTGAGAGCCGCGTGCGATGCCGCGGGCATCGAGTTCCTCTGCGCGCCGTTCTCGGTCGAGGCGATCGAGCGCCTGGAGAGGATCGGCGTGAAGCGCTACAAGATCGGCTCCGGCGAGGTGACGAACCTCGCGCTGATCCGCGCCGCCGCCGCGACCGGCAAGCCCGTGCTCCTCTCATCCGGGATGAGCACGTGGGACGAGCTCGACGCGGCGGTCGAGGCCGCCGGCGACGGCGTGACCGTCCTCCAGTGCACTTCCGCGTACCCGACGCCGCCCGACCGTGTCGGCCTGAACGTCCTCGCCGAGCTCCGCGAGCGGTACGGCAAGCCCGTCGGCCTCTCCGATCATTCGCTCGGGCCGTACGCGTGCTTCGCCGCCGTCGCGCTCGGCGCCGACGCGATCGAGAAGCACTTCACGCTCTCTCGCGACATGTACGGGCCGGACGCCGCGCTCGCGCTCGAGCCGTTCGAGCTTGACGAGCTCGTCGACGGGATCCGCGAGATCGAGGCGATGCTGGCGGCTCCCGTCGACAAGGACGCGGAGGCCGGCGCTCTCGTCGAGATGAAGCGGATCTTCGAGAAGAGCGTTGTCGCGGTCGCGGACATCCCCGCGGGCACGACGCTCGAGCGCGCGATGCTCGCAGCGAAGAAACCGGGCACCGGCATCCCGGCGCGCCGGCTCGACGAGCTGGTCGGGCGCACCGCGCGAGCGGACATCGCGGCCGACAGCGTGCTCACGGAGGACGATCTCGCGTGAAGAAAGTCTGCGTCGTGGTCGGGTCGCGTGCGAACTACTCGTCGATCAAGTCGGCGATGCGCTCGATCCGGGACCACCCGGAGCTCGAGCTGCAACTCGTCGTCGGCGCCTCGGCGCTCCTCGACCGCTACGGGACGGCGCTGGACGTGATCGAAGGGGACGGGTTCGAGCCGGACGAGCGCGTCTTCATGCTGATCGAAGGCGAGACGCCGGGAACGATGGCGAAGTCGACGGGCCTCGGCCTCCTCGAGCTGCCGACGGCGTTCGAGCGACTCGATCCGGACGTCGTGATCACCGTCGGCGACCGCTTCGAGACGATGGCCACCGCGCTCGCGGCGACGTACATGAAC
>JALZOQ010000432.1 GCA_030913835.1 Actinomycetota bacterium
ATCCCGAGCTGCGCAAGGATGCCGGCGTCTTCCAGCTCGAGTGCGAGGTTGAGCGCGGTCTGGCCTCCCATCGTCGGCAGGAGCGCGTCGGGCCGCTCGCGCTCGAGCACGTCGGCGACACCGGCGAGGTCGAGCGGCTCGAGGTACGTCCGGTCGGCGAAGCCGGGGTCGGTCATGATCGTCGCCGGGTTCGAGTTGACGACGATCGTGCGGAAGCCGTCCTCGCGCAGCACCTTGAGCGCCTGGCAGCCGGCGTAGTCGAACTCGCACGCCTGTCCGATCACGATCGGGCCCGAGCCGATCAGGCAGATCGAGTGGAGGTCCGTTCTCCTAGGCATCGCTTGCGATGCCGTCCCTCAGGACGCGCGGGCTGCGCCCGTGCGTCCGTCTGAACCGACCAGTCGACACGACGGAACGAACACCAAAACCGCTCCTAAGCATCGGCGACCTCGTCCACCCAGCTCTCGAGGATCGGCCAGGCGTCGTGCGGCCCCGGCCCGGCCTCGGGGTGGAACTGGACGGAACGCGCCTGCAGGTCCGGGAAGTCCAGGCCCTCGACGGTGTCGTCGTAGAGCGAGACGTGGGTGACGGCGTCCTGGTCGGCCGGCGCGACCGCGAATCCGTGGTTCTGGCTCGTCACGAGCACCTTGCCGGTCGCCTTCTCCAGCACGGGATGGTTCGCGCCGCGGTGGCCGAAGGGGAGCTTGTAGGTCTCGAGGCCGCAGGCGAGCGCGAGAAGCTGGTGCCCGAGGCAGATGCCCAGCACCGGCGTGCGTCCGAGCAGGCGCTGGAGCTGCGCGACCTCGTCGTGGAGCGGCTCTGGATCGCCCGGGCCGTTCGAGAGCACGACGCCGTCGAACTCCGCCAACTCGTCCGCGTCGGCGTCGTGCGGGAACACCTTCACTGCGGCGCCCGCGCCCGCGAGCCGGCGCAGGATCGAGCTCTTGCAGCCGTAGTCGACGACCGCGATGCGGACGCGGCCCACGTCCGCGTACACGTACGGCTCGGGCGTCGAGACCTCGTGCACGAGCGCACGACCTGTCATCTCCGGCTGGGCGCGGACGGCGTCGAGCGCCTCGTCGAGGTTCGCGTCCCCTGCGACCGCGACCGCGCGCATCGCGCCGCGTTCGCGCAGCGACAAGACGAGCGACCGCGTGTCGACGCCCGAGAGCGCGACGACGTTCTGCTGGTGCAGCCAGTCCGTCCAGGCCGGACCGCGCGCCTCACGCATCAGCACAGCCTTCGCGTGCGAGCGCTTCGACTCGCCCCGGCCCGCGGCGACGCCGTAGTTGCCGACCATGGGCGCCGTGAAGCAGACGAGCTGCTCGGCGTAGCTCGGATCGGTGACGACCTCCTGGTAGCCGGTCATTGCGGTCGCGAACACCGCCTCGCCAAACGCGAACCCGTCCGATCCGACCGAGTCGCCGCGAAAGACTGTCCCATCTTCAAGTGCGAGAAATCCGCTCATTCCGAGTCTCCCGAGCGAAGCGAAGGGACTAACCCACCCCGCGAAAAATGCTCAGCATTTTTTGCGGTCATTCGAACGCGACGCGTCCGTTGGCGATCGTCAGCGCGACCTTCCCGCGCAGCGTCTTCCCGAGCAGCCACGAGTTGACCGAGCGCGAGCGGAAGCCGCTCTCTGACACGCGCCAGCTCGCGCTCGTGTCGAGCAGGACGAGGTTCGCTGGCGCACCCACGGCTATCCGCGGCTCGTCCAGGCCGTAGGCGCGTGCGGGCCCGGCCGAGAGGCGCTCGAGCAGCGTCTCGAGGGGGATCAGACCCGGCTCGACGAGGTGCGTGTAGAGCGCCGAGAACGCTGTCTCGAGGCCCGTCACCCCGAACGGCGCGGCCTCGAAGGGCACGTCCTTCTCGTGACGCGCGTGTGGAGCATGGTCGGACGCTATCGAGGAGATGTTGCCGTCGCGTAATGCCTCCAGGAGCGCGGCGCGATCCTCCTCGGCTCGCAGCGGCGGGTTCATCTTCAGGTTCGGGTCGAGCGAGCGGACCGCGTCTTCCGTCAGGCAAAGATGGTGCGGGGTGACCTCGGCGGTGGCCTGCACCCCTGCCGCTCGCGCCCGGCACAGGGCCTCGACCGACTCGCGGGCCGAGAGATGCAGCAGATGCAGCGGCTGACCCTCGTACGCCGCGAGCGCCAGGTCGCGCTCGACCATCAGGCTCTCGGCCACCGAGGGATAGCCGGTGAAGCCGAGCTCGGCGGAGACTTCGCCCTCGTGCATGTGGCCCCCGCGCGAGAGGCTCCGCTCCTCGCAGTGCAGCGCGAGGCGCCGGCCGGTGATCGACGCGTACTGGAGGGCGCGCCGCATCAGTCCGGCGGCCGCGATCGGGACGCCGTCGTCCGAGAAGCCGGCCGCGCCCGCGTCGGAGAGCTCGCCCATCTCGGTCAGCTCGGAGCCTGCCTGGCCCTTGGTGATCGCAGCCAGGAAGCCGACCGGCACTTCCGCGGTTGCGCGGGCCTGCTCGACGAGCGCGCCGAGCACCGCGGCCGAGTCGACCACCGGGTCCGTGTTGGGCATCGCGAGGATGGCGCAGAAGCCCCCGGCCGCGGCGGCCGCGCTGCCGCTCGCGATGGTCTCCTCGTCCTCCCGCCCGGGCGTGCGCAGGTGGACATGCGGGTCGACGAACGCCGGCGCGAGCACGAGGCCCTGGGCATCCACCACGCGGTGCCCGTTCGCGTCGACCGACGTACCGAGCTGTGCGATCGTGCCGCCGTCGATCCGCACGTCCAGCTTCGCGTCGAGGTTCTCCACCGGGTCGACGACGCGCGCGCCGCGGATGACGAGATCCTGCTTCGGATTTTCCTTCGAGAAGAGCATCACGCCACCCCCACCGCCGCTTCGACGGGAACCCCGACCGGGCCGTTCGTGAGCAGGTCGTAGAGCACGGCCATGCGAGTCACGAGCCCCGCGCGCACTTGCGTTTCGATCAGCGCGTCGGCGTGGTCGGCGACGCGCGGATCGATCTCGACGCCGCGGTTCATCGGGCCCGGGTGCATGACCTTCTGGCCGGGCCGCAGACGCTCGGGCGTCACGCCCCAGCGAGCGGTGTACTCGCGCAGGCTCGGGACGTAGTTGGCGCCCTCGGCCATCCGCTCCTGCTGCATGCGAAGGATGTAAACGAGGTCGGCGCTCGCGATCGCGCTGATGTCGGTCGTCGTCTCGACGCCCATCGCCTCGATCCCGCGCGGGAGCAGCGGCGGCGGCCCGACGAGGGTGACCCGCGCGCCGAGGAGCGCGAGCGCCTGGATGTTCGAGCGCGCGACCCGCGAGTGCAGGACATCGCCGACGATCGCGACGTGCAGGCCCTCGATGCGGCCGAAGGACTCCTGGATCGTGTAGAGGTCGAGCAGCGCCTGCGTCGGGTGCTGGTGCTTGCCGTCACCCGCGTTGACGATGCGCGCCTCGGTGACCCGAGAGACGAGCTGCGGCGCGCCGATGTGCGGGTGGCGGATGACGATCACGTCGGGGTCGTACGCGCCGAGCGTGAGTGCCGTGTCCTTCAGCGACTCGCCCTTGTCG
>JALZOQ010000112.1 GCA_030913835.1 Actinomycetota bacterium
CTCGAGGCTCGGCTCCACCTCGATCGGCTCGGCGCCGACACCGGCGTAGCGCGCGCGCAACGCGAGCTCCGCGGCGCGGTCGCCCGTCGCGATGATCCGCTCGACGCCGTCGAACAGCGGCTCGAAGTCGACGTCCCAGATCCACGAGACGTCTTGCCCGTCGGCGATCGCGTCGTTCAGGGCGATCACGACGAGCTTCGGAGCGCCGGCGGCCACGAGCGTCCGGACCGCTTCGTTCGCGCCCGCGGGGTTCTTGATCAGCAGCACGAGGAGTCGGCGGTCGCCGATCGCGATCCGCTCGAAGCGCCCGAACGCCGCCGTGAAGCGGGCGAGCCCGTCGACGATCGCGTCCAGGGACGAGTCGAGCGCCAGCGCGAGCGAGGCGGCCGCGAGAGCGTTGTAGACGTTGTAGAGGCCGGGCACGCCAAGTTCGACCCGCCGCGTTCCCTCGGGAGCGCAGAGGTCGAACGACACGCTGTCGAGACCATTGACCTCGATCGACCGGGCCACGATGTCGAGCCGCGGCCGCGCGTGGCCGCACGACGGGCAGCGGTAGTCCCCCAGGTGCCCGACGTATGCCGCGGCATAGTCGTAGGGCGTGCCGCAGCGCACGCAGTACTTCGAGTCGGCCGCGTGCTGCAGCGAGGCACGAGCCTGGCTCGGGTCGTCGACGCCGAACGCGATCCCCCCGGCTCGCGCGCGCGCGATGTCCCCGACCTGCGGATCGTCCGCGTTGACGACGAGCACAGCGTCCGCGTCGAGCGCTCGCACCGCCTCGCGCCAGCGCTCGGCGATGTGCTCGAGCTCTCCGTAGCGGTCGAGCTGGTCGCGGAAGAGGTTTCCGAGGCAAACCACGCGCGGCCGCACGCGCCGCGCCACCTCGGGCAGCGCGCCTTCGTCCACCTCGAGCAGCCCGAGCTCGGCGTCGCCGGCCGCGAGCAACGCCGACGCGATCCCGGACACCAGGTTGGCGCCCGCGTTGTTGTGCGCGAGGCGAATGCGCGAGCCGAGAATCGACGCCGCCATCGCCGCGGTGGTCGTCTTGCCGTTCGTCGCGGACACGAGGGCGGAGCCGAGGGGGAGCCGCGCAGCCAGCCGGTCGATCGCGCCGGGATCGAGCTTCCAGAGCAGCTTGCCGGGCAAGGTCGTCCCTCCACCAGTCCGCGCGAGACGCGACAGCCGCCCCGCGACGCGCGCGGCGGCGATCTCGGCGGCGAGGGGCACGCGCAGCGGCACGAGCCGAGACTACCCACCGGGGGGCCTCTCTCACCCCTATGGGGGATTTTCGGCCCTCCCGCGAACGGGGGATGTCTGGGACCGGGCCGTAGACGAGAGTTCTGTTGTGAAGCCGACGGTCATCGGTCCGGGCCGGTGTCTCAGCTTCGCCTTCAGATCTGCGGCCGCACGCGCGTGCGGAGAAGGAGAGCCACCGAGAATGAGGCGTCACCGATGAGCTCGTACCCGACGAACATCCGCCTAGACGGCGGCGACGTCGTGGAGACAGTGGACGATTCGGCCTCCTCGGGCCCGGGCTCGGCCGGCAAGGCGTACCGCGACCTGCCGATCCGGGCGAAGCTCTTCCTGTTCGCAACGGTCGCGGTCGCGGTGGGAATCCTCGTTCCGCTGATCGGGCGGATCTCGCACGGCGACAGCAGGAACGACTGGACGACGTTCTTCATCCTCGGCTCGCTCGCCGCGCTCTCGCAGCTCTTCGTCGTCTTCACGCCGCGCGGCGACCACTCGTACCACACGTCGATCGTCTATCTGATCCCGGCCGCGATGCTGCTCCCGCCGGAGCTCGTCGCGCTGATCGCGACGGTTCAGCACGTACCGGACTGGCTCAAGTACCGCTATCGATGGTACGTCCAGACCTTCAACATCTGCTCCTTCACGCTCGCTTCGCTCGCGACGTGGGGCGCCGTCCACATCATCCGGGGCTCAGAGGTGCTGAATCCGGACCTGCGCCTGGCGCTGGCCGGCGCCGCGGCGTGCATCGTCCTCGTCGGGATCAACCACATCCTGCTCGCGGCGATGCTCCACTTCCAGCGCGACTGGTCGTTCCGCGAGACGGGACTCTTCTCGTACGAGTAC
>JALZOQ010000122.1 GCA_030913835.1 Actinomycetota bacterium
CTCGAGGCCTCGGGGCAGCCGTCGTTCCCCGGCGTGTTCGGCACCGATCTGTGGTCCTGGCTCGCCGAGCACCCGGACGAGCGCGCCGCATTCGACCGGGCGATGGAGCAGGGGAAGGACCGGCGGATCGAGCGGCTCTCGGCCCTCGAGTGGCGCGGCGACGAGACCGTCGTCGACGTCGGCGGCGGCAACGGCGCGAATCTCGTCGGGCTGCTGGAACGACAGCCCGGTCTGCGCGGAACCGTCTTCGACCTTCCGGAGACCATCCGCGACGAGGAGGCGCTCGGCGAGCGCATCACCTTCGTCGAGGGCGATTTCTTCGAGAGCGTCCCGCCCGGTGACGTCTACGTCCTCTCGACGATCCTGCACGACTGGGACGACGAGCGAGCGGCCGCGATCCTGCGCACGATCCGCGCCGCAGCGCCCGCCGGGGCGCGCCTGCTCCTGATCGAGGCGGTGATCCAGCCGGGGAACGAGCCGGACGGGGCGAAGTGGCTCGACCTGCTGATGCTGGCGCTCTTCGCCGGACGCGAACGCGACGAGTCGCAGTGGCGCGAGCTGCTCGAGGGCGCAGGCTTCGAAATCGAGCGGCTCGCGGACGGTCTGATCGAGGCCCGTTGCCGGCCTACGGCCTCTTGTCACGCGCCCCGGACCATGTGAGGGACGGGCTTTGGCTCCGATGACTATCGGAACAGCCGGCCACATCGACCACGGCAAGACGTGGCTCGTGCGGGCCTTGACCGGAAAGGACACCGACCGGCTGCCCGAGGAGCAGGAGCGCGGGATCTCGATCGAGCTCGGCTACGCGCCCCTCGAGCTGCCGGACGGGCGGCAGCTGTCCGTCGTGGACGTGCCCGGACACGAGCGCTTCGTCCGCACGATGGTCGCCGGCGCGACCGGGATCGACCTCTTCCTGCTCGCGATCGACGCAGCCGAGGGCGCCCGTCCGCAGACGCACGAGCACCTCCAGATCCTCCGGCTGCTCGACGTGGAGCGTGGCGTCGTCGCCGTGACGAAGTCCGACGCAGTCGACGACGAGACGCTCGAGCTGGCGCTCGCGGAGGCGCGGGAGCTCGTACCCGGCGCCGAGGCGATTGCCGTCAGCGCCAAGACCGGCGAGGGGCTCGACGACCTCCGCGCCGCGCTCTCCCGAGCCGCCGACGCAGTGGAGCGACCGCCCCGCCTCGGCGCGACGCGGCTCTACGTCGACCGCGTCTTCACGCTCAAGGGCATCGGCACCGTCGCGACCGGCACGCTCTGGTCCGGCGCAATCGCCGAGGGAGACGAGCTGCACGCCGAGCCGGAAGGCCTTGCCGTCCGCGTGCGCAGCGTCCAGGTCCACGACCGGCCGGTGGACGAAGCGGAGGCAGGCCAGCGCGTCGCGGTCAACCTGGCAGGACTCGAGCGAACGGCGCTCCACCGCGGGACCGCGCTCGTCGCCCCCGACTCGTTCCCGGTCACCTATCGCCTCGACGTCCGGCTCGACGAACTGGAGCCGCTGGAGGACGGTGCGCGACTGACCGTTCACCACGGGACGTCGCAGCATCCCGCAAGGCTCGTCCGCGCGGGTGGCCCGTACGCTCAGCTGCGGCTCGCAACGGCCTGCGTCGCTGCCCGAGGCGACCGACTCGTCCTACGTCGCGAGACGACGGTCGGCGGAGCGCGCGTGCTGGATCCCGATGCGCCGCGGGCACTCGATCTCGAGCGCCTGCAGCTCCTCGACCACGGCGACGCCGTCTCGATCGTCCGCGCAATCGTCCGCGGGCCTAGGACGGGTCGGGAGCTCCAGTCTCGTGGGCTGCTGGAACCGCACGAGCTGGCGCAGGGGCTCGGCGAGCTGGCTCAGGCGGGCGAGTGGTTCTTCGCCCCGGAGTGGCTGAACGAGCTGCGCGAGCGCGTCCGCCGCCGACTCGCCGAGCGGGCCGAAGCTGCGCCGCTCGATCCGGGAATTCCGCTCGCCGAGCTCCTGCCGGCCGAGCCCTGGGCGTCCGCTGTGACCGCGCTGCTCCACGTCGAGCGGCGAGGCGCGAAGGCATATCTGCCGGGCGCGACCGCGCGGCTAGGCAAGCACGCGCAGGCGGCCGCCGCGTTGGAGGCAGAGCTGGCCGCTGCGGGCTCCGACGCGATCAAAATCGAGGACCGCGCGCTCGCGGCGTTTCTTGAGGAGCAGGGCCGGCTCGTGCGCGTCGGCGACGGGTTCGCAATCGGCGCCGAGGCTTACGCCGCGGCGTGGCGGGCCCTAGTCGACGAGTGCGAGAGCCAAGGGCGGATCACCCTGGCGCGCTTTCGCGACGTCGCCGGGAACTCGCGCCGCTCGGCGCAACTGATCCTGGAACGGTTCGACGCCGACGGACTGACGCGCCGAATCGGCGACGAGCGCGTGCTCAGACGGTCGGCCGTCCATCCATAGCTAATCGTCCTCCTGAGGATCGACGGCCGAGGGGAGCGTCTGAGGCGGCCTTTCCGCCCCCTGTGGCGTGGGCGCCACCGGCGCGCCGGACGCCTCCGTCGAACCCGACTCGTCAGCTGCGGGCGCTGTCGCCCGCTGTGGGATAACCAGCATATCCTGAGCCCACCGCTCGCTGAAGCCGGCGAGGAACCCGACCGCGCCGAAGAAGTAGAACCTGCCTCCTTCGCCTGTGGGGACGTTGAACACGTCGAGGATGCCGGACAGGATCAGGAAGGTCAGCGCGAGGGCCATCACCGCCCCGATCACAGGTCGGAACGCGCCGAGCAGACGGAGATAGAACCTGCCCGTCCGGTACTTGAGCCGCAGGTTCGAACCGGTCATGCGCGAGAGCACCGAGACGAACGCACCCAGTGCTCCGCCGCCGAACGCTCCCATCACCTCGTTGCGCGCATGGACGGAGACATCCGTCTCGCGCAGGATCCAGGTCGCGAGCAGGCCGACGAGGGCAGTCAGAACGAGGCCGATCAGCATTCCTCCGAAGTAGACGATCTGGGCATCCCGCTGCGCGAGTCGGGCCAGCTCGCGCTCGGTTCGGTTCAGCTCCTCGCGTTGGAGTGCAAGGGCTGCTCTGGCGTTCTCGGCCGTGATGCGGCCCGGGGTCGCGAGTGCGTTGAAAAGCCCGAGCAGGTAGGTCGAAACCGAGTACGCCTGGTCAGCGTGCGTCCCTCGGTACGGCTCCTTCAACATGGAGTTCGCCTCGATGCACATCCGCTCGCAACGCGGAATCAGCGCCGCAACGGGCGCGGTTGCGGTGGTGGCGACCCCATAAACGGTGTGGAGGGTGTATTGCGGGTCTGCGCCGTGGCGCGTCAACGCGGCGCCGCCGACGACGTCGTCGCAGTAGTAGGCGGTCAGCAGGTCGTCTCCCTTGGCCTGGAACGCCTCCAGCAATGGCGGCAGGTAGCGCTCGCACGCCTGTCGATACGACGCGTCGTCCCCGTTTCGCGCGCCGTACATCGCCTGGCAGAGGTCCTCGAACGTCACGGTGCCGCGGTCGATGGCCGCGTCCCAATGGGGGATGACGAGCGGCGTCGGCATTCCCGGCATGACCGCCACGTACGCGACCCTACTTCTCCCCCGCAGCGTTGACTAGTGACGCGGCGGCGAGCTGACGGTCAGGCTGAGCACGTCCGGCCGGTGATAGTGGCCGGCCGCGTCGAAGCGCTGGCGCTCCTCGTAC
>JALZOQ010000148.1 GCA_030913835.1 Actinomycetota bacterium
CGCGTCCCTGCGGGACGTGACCCGGGGTCAGGCCCTCGGACATGCCCCTTGCAGACGTGGATCGTCCAGTGCGTCGACCGAGCGGGGCGGATCGACCCGTAACGCGCGTCGACCCGGCCATCCAAGCGGATCCGCAACCTTTACGTTTTCCGAAAACACGGCTCGTTAGAGTTCCTGCCATGCGCTCCCGCCTGACCGTCCTCGTCTGCGCCACCTCGGCCGGCGCCCTGATCGCCGTCCCGCTCGCCGGGTCTAGCGCGCAGAAGCTGAAGTTCACGGCGTCGCTGACCGCGCCGACGCATTCGCCCAGGGCCGGCACACCGTGGCGGTACTCGGTCTACGTGCGGAGCCTCCCTGACGGCAATCCGATCGTCGCCACCGCGAAGCGGTACGTCACTCTGAACGGACGAACCATCGACACCCTCGGGTGGAACAAGTTCCGCGGCGTGTTTCGCCAGACCTACGTGTGGCCTCGCATCGACCGCGGGAAGGCACTCGTCTTCCACGTCGACGTGACGGGGCCCGGCGGCGTCTGGAAGAAGACCTACGCGATCCGCGTCCAGTAGCTCCCACAGGACATTCGGATCCGAAATAGCGCCGTTCGGCTCATGATCGCCGTCTGACTGCTAGTTTAGGATCCGAAATCCATCGATTCGGAGGGAGGCCAGGAATGGCCGTGTCAGCTCGGATCCAGGCGGAAGCAGACCAGCTCGCAGCGCGTTGGGCAAACGACGAGCGCTGGCAGGGCATCGAACGGAGCTACGGCGCGGAGGACGTGGTGCGCCTGCGCGGCTCGGTCGCGCCCGAGCACACGCTCGCGCGGCTCGGCGCCGAGCGGCTCTGGGAGCTGCTGAACGGCGACCGACACGTCTCGGCACTCGGCGCCCTCACCGGCGGCCAGGCCGTCCAGATGATCCGGGCCGGCCTCCAGGCGATCTACCTCTCCGGCTGGCAGGTAGCCGCCGACGGCAACCTCGCCGGCCACACCTATCCCGATCAGAGCCTCTACCCGGCGAACAGCGCGCCGGCGCTCGTCAAGCGGATCAACAACGCGCTGCTCCGCGCGGATCAGATCGACTGGAGCGAGGAGCGAAACGGCACGCGCTGGCTCGCTCCGATCGTCGCCGACGCGGAGGCCGGCTTCGGGGGCTTCCTGAACGCGTTCGAGCTGATGAAGGGGATGATCGAGGCGGGCGCCGCGGGCGTGCACTACGAGGACCAGCTCGCGTCGGAGAAGAAGTGCGGCCACCTCGGCGGCAAGGTGCTCGTGCCGACAGCCCAGTTCGTCAAGACGCTGAACGCGGCGAGGCTGGCGGCCGACGTCCTCGACGTCCCGACGATCGTCGTGGCACGGACCGACGCGCTCTCCGCAACGTTGCTGACGAGCGACGTCGACGAGTACGACCGCGAGTTCCTCACGGGCGATCGGACGCCCGAGGGCTTCTTCCGCGTGCGTGACGGACTCGACGCCGCGATCTCCCGCGGCCTCGCCTACGCGCCGTACGCGGACGTGCTCTGGTTCGAGACGTCCACGCCGGACATGGGCGAAGCCCGCGACTTCGCGGCCGCGGTGCACGAGCGGTTCCCCGGGAAGCGGATGGCCTACAACTGCTCGCCGTCCTTCAACTGGAAGCGGTCGCTCGACGACGACCAGATCGCACGCTTCCAGGACGAGCTCGGCTCACTCGGCTATCGCTTCCAGTTCATCACGCTCGCCGGCTTCCACTCGCTCAACGCCGGGATGTTCGAGCTCGCCAAGGGCTACGGCGCCGAGGGGATGACCGCATACGTGCGGCTCCAGGAGCGTGAGTTCGAGCTCGAGGCCGACGGCTACACCGCCACGCGGCACCAGGCCGAGGTGGGCGCAGGCTACTTCGACAAGGTGATGCAGGCCGTGACCGGCGGGAACAGCTCGACGCTGGCTCTCACCGGCTCGACCGAAGAAGCCCAGTTCACGGTGTGAGCGTCGCGGCCAACGAGACCGAGATCCTGTCGCAGGAGGCGCTCGCGTTCGTCGAGCGCCTCCACCGTGAGCTGAATCCCGAGCGCAAACGGCTGCTCGCGGCCCGCCAGACCCGAGGAACCCACGTGCGCTTCGTCAGCGCGCCGGAGGAGTATCGCGTCGCTCCCCCGCCGCCGGACCTCGTCGACCGCCGCGTGGAGATCACCGGCCCGGTCGATCGCAAGATGATGATCAACGCGCTCAACTCGGGCGCGCAGGTCTTCATGGCCGACTTCGAGGACGCGTGCTCGCCGACGTGGGAAAACGTCCTGGCGGGCCAGCGCAACGTTCGCCACGCGGTTCGGCGCGAGCTGACCCTTGACACCGCGGACAAGAGCTACAGGCTGAACGACGAGATCGCGACGCTCGTCATCCGCCCGCGCGGCTGGCACCTCGTCGAGCGGAACGTCGACGTCGACGGCGAGCCCATGAGCGCCTCGCTCTTCGACTTCGGGCTGACCGTGTTCCACAACGCACGCGAGCAGCTCGAGCGCGGGGCCGGGCCCTACTTCTACCTCCCCAAGCTCGAATCGCACTTCGAAGCGCGCCTGTGGAACCGGGCCTTCGAGCTGGCCGAGGACGAGCTAGGCCTCCCCCACGCCTCGATCCGCGCGACGGTGCTGATCGAGACGATCCTGGCCGCGTTCGAGATGGACGCGATCCTCTACGAGCTGCGCGAGCGGTCGACCGGCCTGAACGCGGGACGCTGGGACTACATCTTCAGTTGCATCAAGAAGCTCGGCGCCGAGTTGCCGGATCGCGCGCAGGTGACGATGGGCGTTCCGTTCATGCGTGCCTACACGCAGCTGCTCGTGCAGACGTGCCACCGGCGCGGCGCGCACGCGATCGGCGGGATGGCCGCTTTCATCCCGTCCCGGCGCGACCCCGAGGTCAACCGAGTCGCGCTCGGCAAGGTGCGCGAGGACAAGCAGCGCGAGTCCGGAGACGGCTTCGACGGGACGTGGGTGGCGCACCCGGATCTCGTGCCGGTCGCGGCGGCCGAGTTCGACCGGCCGAACCAGCTCGACGTGCTGCGGGAAGACGTGTCCGTGACCGAGGCGCAGCTCGTCGACTTCACGGTGCCGGGCGGCGAGATCACCGACGAGGGGCTCCGCGCGAACGTCTCGGTCGGCGTCCGCTATCTCGACGCGTGGCTGCGCGGCGTGGGCGCGGCCGCGATCGAGAACCTGATGGAGGACGCGGCCACCGCGGAGATCTCCCGGGCGCAGGTGTGGTCGTGGGTGCGCGCCGGCCGGTTCGACGAGGCGCGGGTGCGCGAAGAAATCGCGCGCGTCGACGCGGCGGCGGACGCGAAGGGGCTGTTCGCGCAGGTCGCGCTCGGGCCGGAGCTGGTCGAGTTCCTGACCGTGCCCGCGTACGATCTGCTGCCGTGACGATCGACAGCACCAAGGCCGACGACATCGCCTTGGTGATCGAGGAGGCGATCGTCTCCGGCGAGCTCGAGCCCGGCACCGTCCTGCGCCAGGAGCAGCTCTCCGAGCGCTTCGGCGTCTCGAGGACGCCGATTCGCGAGGCGCTGCGACGGCTTGCCGCGCTCGGCCTCGTCTCCTTCGTCCCGAACCGGGGTGTCCGCGTGCGCACGGTCTCACGCGAGGAGCTGCACGAGGCGTTCATGGTGCGAGCCGAGTTGGAATCGCTCGCCACAGAGCTCGCGGCCACGAAGATGACCGACGAGTCGCTTGCCGAGCTCGACGTGGCGGCGAAGCGCTTCTCGCGCCTGACGCAGGAGCTCCGCGCCCGCGAGCCTGGCGAGGACCGGCGCACGGTGATGGGCGACTGGGTGCGGGCGAATCACGCGTTCCACGACGTGATCTACCGGGTCGCCGAGGCCCCACTCGTCGAGGAGCTGGCGAAGAGCGCGCGGCGGACGTTCAGCGGCCCCGCGGTGTGGGCGCCGGGCGACCACTCGATCGACGGGCTCTATCTACGCAACGACGAGCAGCACAAGGCGATTCGGGCCGCGCTCGCTGCCGGGTCGCCGGCAGGCGCCCGCCAGCTCGCGCGCGAGC
>JALZOQ010000437.1 GCA_030913835.1 Actinomycetota bacterium
CGCGAAGCCAGAGCCGGTTCCGGAGACTCCGGTCGTCGACCTGATGGAGGCGCTGCGACGGAGCGTCGCCGACGTGCAGGGCGCGAAGGCGAAGCCCGCTGCGAAGCGGAAGGCGCCGGCCCGGTCAAGGGCCAAAGCCGGCGCCCGAAAATCTGCGTAACTAGCGCGCTCGGTTCCAGGCGCGACTCGGCGGTGCCGCTCTCAGGTCGCGCGGGTCTCCCGCGTGTCCGTCTGCGCTCCCTCACCGAGCCGCATACGTTGTCCGCGACCGCTCTAGTGCTTCGGAGCGGTCGCTCCGAGCGATTGGAGCTGCGCTTGGAACAGAGTCTTGTCGATCTTGCCCTGGTAGATCGGGACGCCCTCCTCGATGCAAAGGCGGATGACCTCCTGCCGGTCGAGCCCGAGCTCCTTCGAGAGCTCGTCGGGCGTCAGGTAGTTCGGCATATCGCTCCCTTCATCCCGGGCAATGAAAAAGCCCGCTCACGCGCTGCGCGAACGGGCTCGGTCACTGCCGATAGATGTCATGGACGGGAATCACAGGGCCCGCCTCCCCTCGCTCGCCATCGCCTCACAGAATAGTCGCGCGCCACGACGGACGCAACGCAAAAACGGGTGAACCCATGGTTGCCCCGTTGACCCCCTCCTTAGGGATCGCCGAGGCAGCGCGAGTCGGGCTTCCGGCGGGCAAAGCCCGCCTCCGCCGGCCAACCGGGCGCCTCCCAGCTGCTCCAAAGACGATCTTGGTTAGGCCGAGGCTGCGCCCTCGAACACCTCCTCTGCGCCTGAGCCCTCGCGCGGCCCTGACAGGAACTCGACGCGGTTTGCGACGATCTCGATCGCCGTTCTGCGCTTGCCCTCTTCCTCCCAGGACCGGCTGCGCAGGCGTCCGTCGACACCGACGCGCTGGCCCTTGCTCAGGAAGCGCTCGCAGCTCTCGGCCTGCTTGTCCCACACCGAGACCGGGACGAAGTCGGCGCCGCCGTCCTTCGACGGCCGGTCGATCGCGAGCAGGAAGTTCGCAACCTTGTGCTCTCCCGAGACCTCCCGAACGGTCACATCGGATGCCAGGTTGCCGATCGCGGTCACCACGTTCACGCCTCACCTCCGTCGTCGATGCAACGAAGCTAGCGGGTGATCTGTGACGTGTCTGTGACGATGTGTGTCGGTTCCGTGCCGACTCGCTAATGATCACGGGTGAACCCCTGGTTCCCCGCTGAGCGCGCTCCTTGCCGTCGCGGGCGCGGGCCCGCGGGTTGCGGCGCCGGCGATTGGTCGCGATTGGCTGCGCTACCCTTACGCCGCACGTCGGGGTGTGGCGCAGCCTGGTAGCGCGCTCCATTCGGGTCGGAGAGGTCCCCAGTTCGAATCTGGGCACCCCGATTTGGAAACGGGGGAACCCGTGGTTCCCCCGTTGGCCCCCTCCTTCTTGGTGCGCCAGGACGCGCGCCCGTGAGGCTCCCGGCGGGCAGAGCCCGCCTCCGCCGCCCATTCGCAGCGACCCGAGATTCGGCTAGAGGTGGCGGTGCACGACGGCCGTGCACAGGTCTTCGACGTAGTCGACCCCGGCTTCCTCGGCGATCGCACGCGCCTCCGAAGACACGATCCCAAGCTGCAGCCACAGCGCCTTCGCGCCCACCGCGACCGCGTCGCGCGCGACGTCGGGTGTGTACTCGGGCCGCCGGAAGACGTCCACCAGGTCGATCGGCTCCTCGATCTCGGCGAGGGAGGTCACGCACGGGACGCCGAGGATCTCGTCGCAGTCGCGTGGCCGCACCGGAATGACGCGATAGCCGGCCCCGAGCAGGTAGCGCATCACGCCGTGGCTCGGGCGCTCCGGGCGCGGAGACGCCCCGACGAGCGCGATCGTCCGCGTCTCCCGCAGGATCTGCTCGGGACTGCGCACTCAGTCCACTCTACGCAGCCACGGGCGGGTCAACATGACGGCGAAGAGGATCGCCGACACCGACGCGCCGACCGCGATGATCGGCCCCGGCGGCGCGAGACCCGAGACCAACGCCGCCGCCAGGAGGCCGATCGGCATCAGTCCGAACGAGCCGAAGATGTCGAGGCTGACCACGCGGGAGAGCAGCCTCTCCGGCACGAGCTCCATCAGCATCGTGTCCCAGAGTGCCGTCCCGAAGCCAATCAGCGCGCCGCGCAGCACCGCGAAGGCGAGCGCGAGCTCGTACCAGGGGGAGAGCACGAGCCCGATGATCGCGAGCGAGTTCGCGCACCAGATCACGTACGAGAGCCTCCCGCGATGGCGGCGGGGGTTGAGCTGGCCGAAGAGAACCGTGCCGACCACCATGCCGAGCCCGACTAACGCCGTCAGCACCCCGTACGAGCCGATCCCGCGCCCGAAATGCTCCTTGATCAGCTGCGGGAGGAGCACCTGCTGCGGCGCGAGCTGCAGCATCAGCACCAGGGAGAACATGGCGATCGTGACCCAGAGCCAGGGCACGCCCGCCACGTAGCGCACCCCGGAGCGAATCTCCCTGAGTGTCCCTTCCCGCGCCACGGCGTCGATCAGCCGCGGCCGGGCGAGGAAGAGCAGAAAGGCCGAGACGAGGAACGACACGGAGTTGAGGCCGAACACGAGCGCCGGGCTCGTCGCGTCGTAGAGGAACGCCGCTAGCGCCGGCCCCACGAGGAAGCTCCCGTAGCGCGAGACCCCGATCAGCGCGTTGGCCGACCCCAGGGAGGGCGGCTCGACGACGAGGGGAATGATCCCTCCGAACGCGGGATAGAAGAAGCCGTCGCCGAGCCCGACCAGAATCGCGAAGAGCAGGATGAGCGGGAAGGTGAGATGGCCGGTCGCGTCGGTGAGTGCCAGGCCTCCGACCGCACCGAAGCGCGCGACGTCGGAGACGATCATGAGCATCCGCCTGCTGTAGCGGTCGGCGAGCGCTCCTCCGATCAGCAGGGTCGCGAGGGTCGCCAGGGCCTCCGCGACGAGCACGAGTCCGAACTTGGTCGAGCCCGCCAAGGTGAACGTTCGCCATCCGAGCGCGGTGATGAACGCCGTGTTGCCGATCAGGGAGATCGTCTGGCCGGACCACAGCAGCCGGAAGTCTCGGTGCTGGAGCGCGTGGAAGACCCGCATGCGCCGGGCCGGAGCGAGCAGCGTTGCCATAGGTCGTCGCTATTCTTTCAGGATGCCGGAGCGGATTCGCGTTGCCTGCGTTCAGCTGACGGCCGGGGCCGACAAGGCAGCCAATCTGGAGCAGGCAGAGCGGCTGGTCGCGCGCGCCGCGGCGACCGGCGCTGATCTCGTGCTGCTGCCCGAGAAGTGGAACGGCGTCGGCGGCCCGGCGACGCTCGAGTCGCTCGCCGAGCCGCTGGAGGGCGGCGAGTCGGTCGCGGCGATGTCGCGCTGGGCGCGCACGCACGGCATCTCCCTCGTCGGCGGCTCGATCACCGAGCGTCGCGAAGGTCGCGAGAAGCTCTCGAACACGAGCCTGGCATTCGACCCCGAGGGCGCGCTCGTCGCCGTGTACCGGAAGATCCACCTGTTCGACGTGGACGTGGCCGGGGTCAGGTACCGGGAGTCGGACGCCGAGGAGCCGGGCGATGAGCCCGTCGTGGCGACGCTCGAGGACTGGCCGGTCGGGCTGACCGTTTGCTACGACCTGCGCTTTCCCGAGCTCTACCGGATCCTCGCGCTCGAGGGGGCCGAGCTGGTCACCGTGCCCGCCAACTTCACCGAGCGCACCGGGCGCGACCACTGGGAGGTGCTGCTGCGGGCCCGCGCGATCGAGAACCAGTGCTACGTCGCTGCCGCCGGACAGGTGGGAGAGCCGATGCCGGGACGCCCGAGCTTCGGGCGCTCCCTCATCGCGGATCCGTGGGGAACCGTGCTCGCGCAGGCCCCCGACGAGGAAACGGCGATCGTCGCCGACGTCGACCGTGCGCGGGTGCGCGACGTGCGCGCCAGCCTTCCGGCGCTCGCGAACCGCCGCCCCGAGTCCTACCGGTGGCCCGCGCCTGCGTGAGCGAGCTGCGGGCAGTCCTCCTCGACGTCGACTTCACGCTCTGCAGGCCGGGGCCGGAGCTCGGACCGGAAAGCTATGTACGCGTCGGCAAGCGGCACGGGCTCGAGCTCGAACCGGCCCGCTACGAGGAAGCCCGGCAGCGCGCGCTTGCGGGCTTCCAGCGCCATCCCCAGCTGCTGCACGACGAGGAGCTCTGGATCGTGTTCACCGAGCGGATCGTCCAGGGGATGGGCGGCACCGGCCGGGCGACGCGCGCCTGCGCCACCGAGCTCGAGAACGCCTGGGAGAACTCCGCCAACTTCGACCTGTACGAGGACGTCTCCCCCGTGCTCGAGGAGCTGCGCCGCCACGGCCTGAAGCTCGGGCTGATCTCGAACGGCGTCCGCGACCTTCGCGCCTTCGTCGCCCACCACCGGCTCGACGTCGACGTTGCGATCGGCTCGCGTGAGCACGGGTGGACGAAGCCGCACGAGTCGATCTTCCGCGTCGCCCTCGATCGGCTCGGGGTTCGCGCGCAGGAGGCGGCGATGGTCGGCGACTCGCCCGAGGACGACATCGAGGGAGCGCGCGCCCTCGGCATGCGGGCGCTGCTGATCGACCGAGAGAACCGCTTCCCGGACGAAGCGGAGCGGCTCCCGGACCTGTACGCGTTGCCCGCCGCGCTTGGGCTCGCCCCACTGCCCGACGATACGATTCAGCCCGAATGAGCGCCTGGGTCCTGTGGGCACTGCTCGCCGTCGCGCTCGCGGTCGGCGAGCTCTTCACGCCGGGGCTCTTCTTCCTCGGGCCCGTCGCCCTCGCGGCGATCGCAACGGCGCTCGTCGCGATCGCAGGCTTCGGCGCCGCCGTTCAGCTGATCGTCTTCATCGTCGGCGCCGCCGCGTCGGTCGCGGTCCTGCGGCCGATCGCCCGCTCCCACATCAGGATTCCGCCGCTCCTTCGCACCGGCACCGACGCCCTCGTGGGCGCGAAGGCCGTTGTGCTCGAGCGCGTCGACACGGACGGCGGCCGCGTTCGGCTCGGCGGCGAGGAGTGGTCGGCGCGCTCCTTCCTCGACGATCAGGTGCTGGAGCCGGGAACGCGCGTCGAGGTCGCGAAAATCGAGGGCGCCACGGCGCTCGTCTACGAATAGGAGGGTTCGTGTCCGGTCTCATCGTGCTCGGAATCGTCGCGTTGTTCGTGCTCATCACGATCGCGCGGTCGGTGCGGATCGTCCCGCAGGCACGCGCCGGCGTCGTCGAGCGGCTCGGCCGTTACAACCGGACGCTGTCGCCGGGCCTTGCGCTCGTCGTGCCGTTCGTCGACCGCATCCGACCGCTGCTCGACCTCCGCGAGCAGGTCGTCTCGTTCGAGCCGCAGCCGGTGATCACCGAGGACAACCTCGTTGTGAGCATCGACACGGTCATCTACTTCCAGGTCACCGACCCCAAGGCGGCGTCGTACGAGATCGCGAACTACATCCAGGCCATCGAGCAGCTGACCGTGACCACGCTCAGAAACGTGATCGGCGGGATGGCGCTGGAGAGGACGCTGACCTCGCGCGACGAGATCAACGGGCAGCTGCGCGGCGTGCTCGACGAAGCGACCGGCAAATGGGGGATCCGCGTCAACCGCGTCGAGCTGAAGGCGATCGACCCGCCCTCGTCGATCCAGGACTCGATGGAGAAGCAAATGCGGGCCGACCGCGAGAAGCGCGCCACGATCCTGAACGCCGAGGGCGTCAAGCAGTCGCAGATCCTGACCGCGGAGGGCGAGAAGCAGAGCGCGATCCTGCGCGCGGAGGGTCAGCGCGAGGCTCAGATCCTGCAGGCCGAGGGCCAGGCGAAGGCGATCGCGACGGTCTTCGCGGCGATCCACGCCGGGGACGCCGACCCGAAGCTGCTCGCCTACCAATACCTGCAGGTGCTCCCCCAGATCGCGCAGGGCGAGTCGAACAAGGTCTGGATCATCCCGAGCGAGGTGACGCAGGCGCTTGGGCAGCTGACGCAGGCCCTGCCGGGCGCGAGCAAGAAGCCGCCTGACGACGGGACCTAACCGAACTCCTCGGCGGCCTCCTCGAGCGTCGAAACGGGTCCGGCGCAGACGTCCTCGCCGTCGAAGAGCTCCAGCCACTCGGCGAGCGGCCGCTCGCGGATGCGCGCCTCGAGCTCTGGCAGGCGAGGCTCCCACTGGCGCGGGCCGAGGTGGGGGAGTCCCACCAACTCGACGAGGCGGAGCCAGAACCTCGGCTCGAGCGCGGCCACGGTGAGCCAGCGGCCGTCAGCGGTGCGGTAGATCCGGTAGCACGCCGCCCCGCCGGTCAGCATCTGCGGGACGGGCTCGCCGCCGAGACGGTGGGATGCGAGGCGATGTGAGCCTTGGGTCATCGAAACGACGACGTGCCGCCCGTGGCCGGTGCGCTCGCGCTCGAGCAACGCGCCGAGAATCGCCACGACGGCGTCGAGGGCCCCGGCGGCGAGATCGGCGACCTGAACCGGGGGAAGAGCAGGAGCGGTGTCGTCGAGGACGCCCGCCCAGCCGAGGTAGTTCAGGTCGTGGCCCGCGCGCTGCTCGTGGCGGCCGCCGAGCCCGAAGCCCGTGATGGAGCAGTAGACGACGCGCTCCGGGAGCTGCTCCGGCCCGACGCCGAGCCGCCCCGCGACGCCCGGACGGAAGCTCTCGATGACCACGTCTGCACTCGAGCAGAGCTCGCGACCCGCCTCGGGATCGGCTTTCAAGTCGAGCCGGACGGACTCCTTCCCGGCATTGAGCGCCGCGTCCCAGGCCGGCGCCGTCGTTCGCATCGGATCGCCCTCCGGCGGCTCGAGCCTGACGACGCGCGCGCCGAGGCGGAGCAGCTCCCGCGAGGCGAAGGGGCCGGGCAGATAGCGGGAGAGATCGACCACGAGGAGGCCGTCGAGCGGTTGCACGGCCCGATTCTCCCCAACTACAGTGCAGCGGCCTTGACTGACCGTTCAATCGGCTCGGAGGAGAAGCGCCGGATGATCCTCGCGGCGGCTGTGCGCGTGTTCGCTCGCAAGGGCTTCCACACCTCGCGCGTGGGCGACATCGCCGAGGAGGCCGGCGTCGCGCACGGCCTCCTGTATCACTACTTCGAGTCGAAGGACGAGCTGCTCGAGACGATCTTCCACGACACGTGGACGGAGCTCCTCGCGGCGATGCGCGACGTGGAGGAATCCGGCCGGCCGGCCCGGGAGCAGCTGCGCGGCGTCGCCGCCATCCTGCTGCGCTCCTGGCGGCGGAATCCCGATCTCGTGCGCGTGCTCGTGCGGGAGGTCGTGCGCAGCCCGCACCTGCAGGAGCGGCTGGGCGAGGTCGAGGAGGCGTTCGCGGCGATCCGCCGGATGATCGAGCGCGGACAGGCGGATGGCGACTTCCGGGCCGACCTCGACGCGCGCCTCGCCAGCTTCGTCTTCTACGGGGCGCTCGAGGAGACGCTCACCGGCTGGGTGCTCGGGCAGCTGCCCGACGACGACGAGCAGGTCGCGCTGGCGGAGGAGACGATCGTCGAGGTCGTCTGCGGCGGCTTCGCAGCGGTCCCCGCCGGGGCGCCGGCGTAGTGGACGAGAGCAGAGCGCCGGCCCCGGTCATTCCGCTCCCGCGCGCGAAGCGTGGGCTCGTCTGGCTGCTCGGCTTCGGCGCGTTCGGGCTCGCGTTCTCGCTCACGACGACTGCGGCCTACCTGCCGCCGCTGCTGGAGAAGTTCACGAACTCGACCACGTTGATCGCCCTTGTGCTCGGCTCCGAAGGCTTGTTCGCGCTCACGCTCCCGCTCGTGATCGGGCCCTGGAGCGACACCTTCCACACGCCCATGGGCCGGCGGCGGCCGTTCATGCTCGTCGCCCTCGGCCCGATGTGCTTCTGCCTGGCACTGATGGCGTTCATGCCGACGCTGTGGCTGATGACGCTCGTCGTCCTCGCCTTCTTCTTCGCCTACTACATCTACGAGCCGCCGTACCGCGGGCTCTATCCGGACCTGCTCCCAAAGTCGGTGTACGGCCGCGCGCAGAGCGTCCAGCACGTGCTGCGCGGGATTGCCCTCGGCGCCGGGCTCGTCGGCGGCGGCTTTCTCTTCCGCGCGTGGGAGCCGACGCCGTTCCTCATCGCCGCGCTCGTGACCACGGCGTTCTGCGGGGCGACGGTCTTGTTCGTCCGCGAGGACACGAGCCAGGACATACGCGTGTTCGAGGGCGTGCGGAGCTATCTGGCGCGCAGCTGGCGCGTCTTGCGTGAGGAGCCGGACGTGCGTCGGTTCCTGCTCGCCAACGCGGCCTGGGAGGGCGCGTTCGCCGGCGCCCGGACCTTCGTCGTCCTCTACATCGTGATCGGGCTGCGCCAGCCGCTCGAGGTCACGACGGCCGTGCTCGGCGTCGTCGCGGGCGGCTACGTGGTGGCTGCGTTGTTCTCCGGCTGGCTCGGCGACCGGTTCGGGCT
>JALZOQ010000441.1 GCA_030913835.1 Actinomycetota bacterium
CCCTTCTGGTAGACGTCATGGACGAAGAGCTTCGTGCCGCGCTCCAGGAGGAGCTCGCGCTCGTTGGAGAAGTTGGAGTACGGCATGGCCCAGGAGACGCCGTGACCTTCGGGGACCATGAGCTTCAGGGCGACCGAGCCGCCGAAGGCCGAGCTCGTGCCCATAGAGGTCGAACTGTAGCCGTGCTGGACTTGGACGGAGCCGATCAGCGACTCCGGAGGAGGCGGCGGGATACTCCGCGTGCGGGTGCCGTCGCCCATGAGGAACTCGTCCCAGCCGGTGCCACGGTGGACGATGAAGTCCTCCGGGGCCGGGCCGAAGCCCGCGTCCGCTTGCTTCGTCTTCGTCTTGTAGGTGCCCTCTGGGAGCTTGTCAGCGTCCGCCTGGGAGCGGAGCGCGTCGTTCCAGGGGCGGTACGAAGAGCCGGTGTAGGTCTTGATCGCGGTCCGGTTCACGCCTTCGGCGATCTTCAGCTTTTGGCCCGCCCAGGCGATAGCCTCGTGGTCGGAAGTGAAGACCTTGCCCGCGTCCATGCCTTTGAGCTCGCTCGTGACGCCGTTGATCTCGCGCCAGTCGACGAGGCCCTTCTTGTAGGTATTCAGTCGGCGCTTGTAGGCCGAGAGCTCCTTCTTGTAGGCGTCGGCCGCTCCAGGGATCGGCGCGTCGGCCGCCTTCATGGCGGCCAGGGCCTCCGCGTGGAGGACGTCGTCGATGTAGTGCATGGACTTCAGCGAGTCGAGGGCGACCTTATCGTGACTCTTGATTACCGCCTGGACTGAGTTCCAGTTGAGCGACTTTGTGAGGTCGTTCTTCGGGTTGCCGGTCGAGTTGGCGAACGCCGTGAAGCGCGCCTTGACGGCGGCCAGCCAGGGGTCGAAGGCGGCCTCGCCGAGAGTGCTCGCCGGGACTGGCTCGACGGGCTTCTTCGGCGCGGGCTTGCCTTGCCATTTCTTGATCTTCGCGGCCTCAGCGGCGGCCAACTTGGCGGCCTCCTGGGCGGCCTTCAGAGCGCCGCTATCCTCTGCCTCCTTAGCCGCCTTCTCGGCGAGCTTCTGAGTCTCCCTCTGGGCGTCGTAGGCCGCCTGGGCGGATTGCCTGGCGGCGACGACGGCGGGGGAGGAGATATGGATCGCGACTTTGTCCGTGAAGGTGTCGAAGACCTTCGAGGAAGGGTCGTTGACGGCGCCCCCGTAGAAGGAGCGCCACTCGTTGACGGTTAGCGTGTTGCCCTTCGTCCGGCCGGGTAGCTCGTTGCCGTGCTCGTCGACGCCGTCCCAGAGGTTGCGGAGGGCCAGGGCGTCCGGGCTCCAGCCGCCGTGCGCCTCGCCCTTGAAGTACGGGCGGACGCTACAGCCACAGCCGTTATGCGCCCGGAACTTGCCGCTCTGCTCGCCGTAGACCGGGCCACGCGAGAGGAGCATGGCGCAGAAGTGGCAGGGCTGGCCGTCGGAGACGCGGCTCCAGCCCTGGGCGTCTTTGTCTTTGTTGGAGAGGTTTATCAGCGTCGCCCTGGAGGATTCCAGCGTGAGGCGCTTCCCGACGCTGAGCGTCTGGGCCTTCGCCTTCGCCATTGCGGCCATGAGGCCGTCGCCGGAAGCGAGCTGTTTCTTGATCGAGATCGGACCCTCGGAGAGGAGATTCTGGGTCGCGGCCATGATATCCAGGGCGGGCGCCTGGAGCATCGGGATAGTTCGCTCGAAGCCAGCCCCGGTCTTCGCCTCGCCGTAGTAGTTGACGGCGGTCGCGTGGGCCTTGCTCCGCCCCGCCGCGACGAGGGCCAGGGCGGAGCGGAGGTAGGTCGGGAAGGAGGCGTCGAGGTTGTTCGGCTTCAGTTGCTTATCGAAGGCGTAGGAGAGCCCCGCCTGGATCGCGGCGGCGTCCATGACCTGCTTTTGCATGTGGTCCTGGGCGAGTTGAATCGTGTCCATTTAGGGCTCTCCTTCCTTCAGATCAGACGACCGGGTTGATCCCGTTCGTACCCGCCAGGGCGGCGGGGTTGGGCGTTGCGCCTTGACGGGAGATCTCGGCCGTGAGCTCGCCGAGAATGTCGGTCGAGTCGCGGATCGACTTCCAGTAGGCGACGTCCGTGTCGGTCACTCCAGGGATCTTCTCCCAGAGGGCTTCGACGGGGACTTCGAGCATCTGGGCGATCTTGCCCAGGGCGTCGACGGTGGAAGCCAGCGAGCGGGCCTCAGTGTCGCGCCAGCGGACCTGAGCGGCCATATCGGCGGCGCCAGGATCTCCAGCGGCCTTCGCCGCGAGGCGGAAGGAGGACTCCCAGGACTCGCCGAAGAGGGTCTCGTATTCGGAGATCTTCCGCTGAGTCGAGGCTTCCATCTGGGCCAGCGCCTCGGCGCCGACGTTGACCATATCGCCCGTCAGAATGTTGGGCGAGACCTGGGAGATCGCGGCCAGGGTCCGGACCGTCGACTCGTAGGCGAGCATGTGGCCGGAGAGCTCGGTCTGAGCGAAGTCGCCGAAGCGCGCGCCGTCAGAGTCCGCGATCCAGAGGCGATCGACGGCCGCCGAGAAGGGCTCGACGGGATTACCGTCGTCGTCCTCCGGGACGGCCAGGCCGGTAGCCCAGCGTTGCCGGAAGGAGGCGTACTGGAGCGCGATCAGGGTCGAGAAGACGACCTCGTTTACACGGTCCTGGAGGTTGATAACGGGCTGGATGATCCCGACGGCCTCGTCGTCCAGGCGGTCGCGGAAGCGGACGAAGGGCGTCACGCCCAGGCCGTGCTCGTCGGTCCTGGAGAGGCGCCAGCCGTCGCCCTTCGGCTGGGCGAAGGTGTAGCGGGCGTCTTTGTCGTAGAGCTCCAGGAGGCGCGTCCCGTCGACCGTCGTCCCGCGTCGGCGTAGGCCGATCTCCGGGAACTCGTCGTCCTCGTCGCGGAACCAGGCCGCCGAGCGGAGCGGAGACATAGGCCGCATGTACGGCGTCTTCTTCGCGCCAGCCTGGCCGGGGAGGATCAGGTTGTAGG
>JALZOQ010000246.1 GCA_030913835.1 Actinomycetota bacterium
ATGATCTTGGCGCGATTGACGAGCTCGGTCCTGCTCTCGCCCCAGAACGCCGGCTCGGAGTAGCTTCCGACCGTCTCCACCCGGATTCCGGCGCGGCGGAGAAGGCGGACAGCTCGTCTGCGCTCACGAAGCTGGGCCGCGGTCAGGAGGAGGACGTCGATGTCGCGTTCGAGCCCGAGGTCGCGCCCGTCCGCCTCCTCATAGCCGTACGGGACGAGGGCTGCGTGGATTCCCCGGTCGGCGAGGAATTTCACGCGCTCACCGCTGATCACGGCCAACACGTCGGGCATTCCAGCCCTGGCAAGTCGCCTGAGCATCCAGTAGTTCGAGTAGACGTCGCTCGCGCGCGGATCACGCAGGACGATCTTGGCGAGCTCTCGCGGGCGCGGCAGCGGCCAGCTGTCGCCCGAGTCGGCCGGCGGGGGCAAGGGCTCTACATGCCAGATCACCGTCGCAGGCCGGCGGACAGGGGGCATCCCCTCGAGCGAACGAACGGCATCCGGGAACCAGACGGGGTTCCCCCAAACGAGGACGATCGACTCTGGTGACAGATCGAGCGGCTCGTCGCCCGTCTGCGACACGTCGAAGCCGAGTTCGGAGAGGATCGACGTCGGCGCGGCGACCCGATCCGGGTCGATCTCCATTCGTCGGTTGAGCACCGTGATGGGACGGGTTCGGAGCCGATCCATGCGCTCGTCCTCGACGGAGAAGGCCTGCGGCAACATCGGGCCGAGCATACCCGGCCGCCCAGCTCATCCTGAGCGCTCACGCCCGGCGTAGTGGTACCGCGCTCGCAGTGGACGCGTGAGTGCGTCGAGCCTCCTTCGACCAGGAAGACCGTCTCCCGAGAGCCACCGTTCGTCGAGCGCGACCTGGACTGGACCAGTGCGGAATCGATTCCGGTTTCCAGCGACGCTGTGCGTCTCGCGGACGTCGACTGTGCTGTCGGTGGTCACAGGCGACTGAGCCTGACTCTCCCCGACGAAATCGAGGATGCGCCGGACGGATGCGTCGGGTCGGCGCGCAAAGTCCTCGTATCGAAGCCGAAAGTAGCGCGCTCGTGAGCGCCCCCAGAGAAGCTCGATCGTCGAATTCCAGACGTTCCAGATGAGCGCGAGAGTGGTTGGACCCCAGGGTTGGTCAGGGCTCTCTCGCCAGGACCAGGCGGTCGCCCGTGGATCGCGCACTAGGTGAAGCACGTGGAGGTCGACGGCCTGCGTGGACTGAAGCAGCCATCCATAGGCCGGCGACTTGGAGGAGTCGACGATGACCCGGCTACTCGTCGTCGACCGGATCGCTCGCAAGGTCTCGAGGAACGCTGCACGCGCTCGTTCGACCTCACGCGACGAGGGATACAGCCCGCGCTCCCGCAGCATGTGACGGAGGACGGCGACCGCTCGTTCGTCGGCGTGACTCAGTCCGAGTAGCCCAGGTTTCAATCCGTCGGTCCGTTCTCCGAAGGCGGCATGAAAGATCTCGCGCCAGACCGGGCAGGTTGCGAGTGGAGCTCCGCAGCTGCAGGGGCCGTCCCGTCCGAGCAACAGCGACGTGTGGGCCAGCTCGCCGGCGAAGAAGAAGCCCTCGATCTGCCCCAGGACCGTCCCGAGGATCGTGCTCCCGCAGTGGGAGACACCTGCGATGTAGAGGACCTTGACCGGCGGGTCCGGCGTGACACCGACGCTCGCAGCGCCGGGTCGGCGTGCTGGTCTCACCCAGACAGGGACGTGCCTGCGTTGGCTGGGCGGAGACGACTCGCGCGCTTGGCGCGAACACGACCGGTCGAGAAAGGGCGGCCCTCCATGGCGGGCGGCCATTGTAGTGTCTCCAGCCCGGTTGGAATCGCGGGCCGATCACACACTTGTCTTCGTCGGAGGACTCCATCGGAGCGGCACGACTCTCCTCGCGCGCTCTCTCGCCGAGCACCCCGACGCAAGCGGGTTCGCCGGCACGGGGGCTCCGGCTGACGAGGGCCAGCACTTGCAGTCGATTTATCCGCCTGCCCGTGTGTACGGCGGCCCAGGGCGCTTTGCGTTCTCGCCCCAGGCGCCACTGGACGAAAGCTCGCATCTGGTTACGGACGAGAACCGTCAGCGCCTGTTCTCCGAGTGGGGTGCACATTGGGACCTGACGCGCCCCGTACTGGTGGAGAAGTCCCCACCCAACCTCATCCGAACGCGCTTCCTGCAAGCGCTCTTCCCCGGCGCGCGCTTTCTGATCATCTTGCGCCATCCGATCGCCGTCGCCTACGCCACACGGAAGTGGAGCCGGACGCCGGTCCTCTCGCTCCTCCGCCACTGGGTCGCCGCCCACGAGACGTTCGCCGCCGACAAGCCCGACCTCGAGCATGTTCTGGTCGTGCGTTATGAGGACCTCGTCCTCGATCCGAACGCGACACTCGCAGCCGTCAACGCGTTCGCCGGACTCGAGCCGCGCGCTGCCCAGCAGACCGTTCGGACCGGAAGCAACGAGCGATACTTCGCGTCCTGGCGCGCGAGCCCGCGGTTCTACCGCCACCTGATCGAGCGGAAACTGGAAGAGCGTGTGCGCCCGTTCGGGTACAGCCTCCGCGACCCCGACTCGCGTGCGTTCGGCTACCTCGCACGCGAGTACCATGGGTGACCGTGAGGTCCGTCCGGCCGAGGGCCCTGCTCGCCGCCCCCCACCGCAGGGCACGCCGCTTCCTGCGGCGTCACCACAACGCGGTGCTCGAGCGCGTCCCGGCCGCCGCGCTCCCACGTGGCTGGACCGTGGGACCCCCGGATTTCGTCGGCGTGGGCGCGCAGCGCTGCGGGACAAGCTGGTGGTACTCGGCCCTGGAGGCGCATCCGGACGTGCAGCGGGTGCCCGCATCCCCCAAGGAGCGCCACTATTTCGACCGCTTCTGGAGAGAGCCTTTCTTCACCGAAGAGGCGGTCATCGGTTACCACCGGCTGTTCCCGCGCGCGCCCGGCAGGCTGATCGGCGAATGGACGCCTGGCTACCTGCACTCCTTTTGGGCTCCGACCCTCCTCAAACGCGCCGCACCCGAGGCGCGGATACTCGTGATGCTGCGCGACCCGATCGATCGATACGTCTCGGCTGTCTCGTCTTTCAGCAACGGCCAAAGGTCTGGGCAGATTGGATTGCCAAGCGACGCCTTCCAACGCGGGCTCTATCACCAGCAACTCCAGCGGGTGCTTGCGCAGTTCGCGCGCGAACGGGTCCTCGTGCTGCAGTACGAACGTTGTCGTGACCAGCCGGAGGAGGAGCTCGAGCGCAGCTACGCGTTTCTCGGATTGGCGGACACGGGCTTCCGGCCACCAGTTCTCGCGCAGCGGGTGAACGCGACGCGGAGTGAGAAGGTCGTCCTCGACGGCGACCTCGGGCAAGCGCTCCGCAATGGGTACCGGGAGGATGCGGCGAAGCTGTTCGACGATTTCCCTGAGCTCGACCCCGCGCTCTGGGCCACCCTGTCTCTTTGAGGCCCCTGTAGCGGGAGCGCTACTCGCTCGCGCCGAGCGCGGTGCGCTCGACCCGCTCGAGCTCCGGTGTTTCGTGCGCCTTGACGAGCACGATCCGCTCGTCACGGCAGAAGCGGGCTACACGCGGATCCAGCGCATCCAGCTTCGCCGAGGTCGCCGCTGCGTCACCGGCACACAGCATCGGACGCCCGTTGTGAACGAGGAGCCCCACGTGACCCGGTGTATGTCCGGGCAGGGGAACGACGAGCAGCCGACCGTCGCCCGCGACGTCGTGCGACGCCCCGAAGGGTCCGAACGGTTCATCGCCGAAGTCGAGCAGTGTCGGCTTTAGCTGCGACGGCCAGCGGCTGGGCAAGTACCCGCGGAGCCGGCCCGGAAGACCCTGCGCACGCTTCCACTCGACCCGCGAGACGAGCACCTCGGCGTGCGTGAACGCAGTCAGGCCTCCGACGTGGTCGATGTGGAGATGCGAGAGCACCACCCATCGAACGTCCATGGGGTCGAGACCGAGCCGCGTAAGCTGCGGGCCTGCCTCGTCGTCAGGCCCGAGCTCGAAGCGCGCTAGACGGAGGAACGGGTGCCGGCCGGGAACGTAGGCCGACCTGCCCGGCCGAGCCGCCTGGCCGGTGTCGAATAGACAGAGCCCGGCGGGATGCTCGACCAGGACCACGTTGACCGGGAGTGTTCGATCGTCCCAACCGCCCGGCAAGTAACGGCGCAGGCCGCGCTCGTCGCGCTTCGGGCGGATACGGCCGGTCGAGAAGCAGCGAATCTCCGGCACTCGTCCCCAGCCTACTCGCCGAGGGCGGCGACCGGCCGACGGCTGGACGGAGGTGCAGCTGCGTGCGCCATGGGTGCCATTGGCAGCTAATGGGCTACGCTAGGCCTACTGCTCCCGGCGAGGGGGTCTCCCGGCTAGTGCTGCGCTCGCTCATTCTGATACTGGTGCTGTTCGCGGCCCTCGTCGTGGGGTCCCCCGCTTCCGCGGTCGAGGAGCGGCAGCTCCACGCGGTCGTCTCGGTCTCGAATTCCGGAGGCGGGCGGGTCGTGAGTAGCCCGCCCGGCATCGACTGCGGCTCCGACTGCTCCGAGAGCTTCCCAAGCATCGACAACGTCGACACGTACTCGCCGATCGACCTGACGGCGACCGCCGCCCCTGGGTACGAGTTCTCCGGCTGGGGTGGAGCATGCTCCGGCACGGGGGGCTGCACGATTGACCCGCTGCTCCCGAATGAGGGTCAGAGCGTGACGGCCACGTTCACGCTCATCCCGCAGCCGAACTATCAGGTGTCGGTCGGTCGAATCGGGAGCGGGAGCGTCGCGAGCTCGCCGGCGGGTATTTCCTGCCCCGGCTCATGCTCGGCCTCTTTTGACACCGGTAGCAGCGTGTCGCTCTCGGCCACCCCAGCTGCAGGCTGGTCGTTCGGGGGTTGGGGCGGCGACTGCGGAGGGGGAGGCGGATGCAACCTCACGATCAACAGCCCCAAGTCCGTCACTGCCATCTTCAACCCGCCGCCGCCGGCGACGCACACGCTCGTTGTCAGCAAAGCCGGTGACGGGAACGTGAGCAGCAACCCGTCGGGGATCGACTGCGGCACGACCTGCTCAGCCGCATTCGCAGACGGCGGGCAAGTGACGCTAACCGCGAATGGTGTTGGCGGCGCGAGCTTCAACGGCTGGGGCGGGGACTGTTCGGGAACCAACCCGACCTGCACCGTCTCCCTCAACGCCGACAGAACGGTCACCGCTTCGTTCGGCCAGGCTCCCCCCCCGCCGCTTCCGATGGCCGTGAGCAGGACCGGGAACGGGACCGTGACCAGCACGCCGGCGGCAGTGAACTGCGGTGCGGTCTGCACAGCGAACTTCCCACCCTCCAGCTCCGTCGTCCTGACCGCCGCCGCGGCGGCGGGCTGGCGCTTCAGCGGCTGGGGCGGCGCCTGCGCCGGCGCAGAGCCCACGTGCACGCTGGCCATGAACGTCCCGAAGACCGTAACGGCCTCCTTCGCGGAGCTTCCGGCCAGTTTTCCCCTGGCGCTGAGCGTGCAGGGCAGCGGCAGCGTGGTGAGCACGCCGGCCGGAATCGACTGCGGAGAGGTCTGCTCGGCCTCGTTCGCCGTTGGTGGGACGGTCGCACTGCAGGCGACGCCGGCCCCGGGCTGGACGTTCTCGGGCTGGAGCGGAGGTTGTGCGGGACGGGCACGCACGTGCACGCTGACCGTCGACGACCCCAAGGCGGTCGCCGCCTCGTTCGCACGCCGCACTGACCAGGCCGCGCCGCGCGTGACCGCCCTCGCCAGCACCGGCAAGCGCGGCAACGCAGCACGGCTGCGCTACCGCGTCTCCGACAACAGCGGTAAGAGCCGCGAGCACGTGACCGTTTATCGTGGCGGCAAGCGCCTGGCCACGATCCGCAGCCCGCTCGATGCAGCCGAGGCTGCTGCGCTTTTCTACTACGTCAGATGGAAGGTCCCCCGATCGCTCACTCCGGGGAAGCTGCGGTTCTGCGTTCAAGCGTGGGACGCCGCGGGGAACCGCAGCAAGACGAGTTGCGCAAGCCTGCGCATCACCTAGAGAGTTCAGCGCGTGAACCGAATCCTCCCCGTCGGGGGAAGCGCAGTACTGGCGCGGCTCCCGGTGCGACCCGCGATTCCGGGCAGCTTCGACGTCGAGCTCGAGGGTCGTCACCTTCTGATCGCAGGGCCTGAGGCTCGACCCTGAAGTCCCGCGTTCTCGCGCTTTGGGTGCTGGCCGTGCTCGCCGTTCCCGAAGCGGCCTCTGCCCACGGCCTCGGCGGCATCAAGGATCTGCCGATTCCGGGCTGGTTGTTCCTGTTCGGGGGATCGATCGTGCTCGTCGTCTCGTTCGTCGCGCTCGGCGTCTTGTGGACGCGGCCACGGCTCGACCCGGAAAGCGGCACGCGACCATTTCCGGACGCACTTCAGCGCGTCCTGCTCTCGCCCCTGCTCCGGATCAGCGTGCAAGCAATCTCGCTGGCGCTCTTCCTTGTGGTGTGGGCTGCCGCGGCATTCGGATCCGGGCGGGCCAGCGAGAACATCTCTCCGACCTTCGTCTACGTCGTCTTCTGGCTGGGGATGCTGCCGCTCGTCGTCGTGTTGGGCAACGTCTGGACGGTGCTGAACCCCTGGCGGGCGGCGGCAGACGCATTCGCCTGGGTCGCCGAGCGGCTCGGCGCGCCGGAGGCCAAATTCGAGTATCCCGAGTCGCTGGGCCGGTGGCCGGCGGCAGCCATGCTGTTCGCCTTCACCGCGCTCGAGCTCGCTTACTTCGATCCGGCCAATCCGCGCGTGCTTGCTCTGGCGATCCTGATCTACAGCGTGTTCACGTGGACCGGGATGGCCGTGTTCGGCCGGCGCTCGTGGCTCGAGCGCGGAGACGGGTTCAGCGTGTATTTCGGCCTCCTTTCGCGACTGTCCGCTCTCACGTCCGAGGAGCGCCAAGGAAAACGCAGCCTCGTCGTACGACGGCCGCTTTCCGGTCTCACGATTCGAGAGTCGATGCCCGGGACCGTGGCCTTCGTCGCTGTGATGCTCGGTTCGGTCGCATTTGACGGGGTCAGCCGCGCGCGCTGGTGGCAGGATCGCCTTTCCTCGGTCCGCTCGCCGTTCGTCGAGGCCGATCCTGCGCTGGCCGACTTGGTCGGCATGGGCTTCAGCTTGCTCGGCCTGGTCGCGGCCGTCGTCGTCGCCGCGAGCGTGTACCTCATCGCGGTCGCTGGGGCGCAACTGGTCGTGGGGCGCAACGTCTCCTTCCAGGGCGTCTTCGTGTGCAGCCTGATCCCGATCGCGCTCGTCTACGCGGTCGCTCACTACCTAACGTTTTTCGTCATCCAGGGCCAGTTCGCGATTCCCCTCCTGTCCGACCCCTTCGGCAGGGGCTGGGATCTGCTCGGTACGAGCGACTTCCGACCGAAGCTCGACGTCTTCACGCCGAATCAGACCTGGTACATCCAGGTCGGAGTGCTCGTCGCAGGACACGTCGTGGCGCTCGTCGTCGCCCACGATCGAGCAGTCGCGCTCGTACGCTCCGCCGCGACGGCCGCGCGCAGCCAGTACGCCATGCTCGCGCTGATGGTTTTCTACACGGTCGGCGGCATGTGGCTGTTGTCTCTGAGTTGAGGCTTGCTCGGCGTCTGCTTGAATCAGGCCTGTGATGTTGAGAGCCATTCTCCCGGCGACGATCGCGCTCGCCCTCGCCCTCGCCCTCATTGCGCCCCTCCCCGGCGATCGGTCGGCCGACGCCGCGCCCGTCGGCGCCGGCTCGTCGCGCGTCGACTACTACATCACGGGCAAGGTGCTCTCGAGGATCTCGGGCAGGAACCGCGCGCGGGTGGAGCTTCGCTGGGACTTCAAGTGCCTCGGCGATCGCTTGGGCGCGGCGACCTTCGAATGGTCGCTGAAGGTCGTGCGGCGCCAGCCAAAGCCTGAGCAGACGGTGCAGATCCGGACCGGCACCACGAAAACTGGTGCATTTCGCTCAAGTCTGGGCCCAGGCCTCTATGAGCCGCTGGCCGAGCCGTTTCGCTGCGAGACCGACCGCGGCGCAGGCTCGACGACGCCGGAGGTAGGGCGCAGCTTCGTCGTCCCGGATTACTGCGCATGGATCGTGGCGACGCCCCGAGGACAGGTCCAGATCGAACAGCCGCGGGCCGTGAAGACCGCGAAAGCGGGCGACACAGTCCGGCCGGGCGACGTGGTCGTCGCCCGAGCGCGGTCGTCGCTCGCCTTGAGGAGCGGCGGCGGTGAGAGCGCGCTGAAGGTAGGCGCGGCATCCCGGCTCGCCGTCGACCCCCGGTATTGCGGAAGGCAGGGTGGCTGGAAGCTCGATCTTGCGAGCGGCACCCTCGCCGCGCAGGTCAAGCCGAGCGCGGACGCGCTGTCCCGCTACGAGGTTCGGACACCGAACGCGACGGCGATCGGCGGCCGCGCGCGCTGGACCGTGCGCACCGAACGCGCGGCCGGCACGGTGACGACGCACGTGCGGGTCACCGCAGGCTCGGTGCGCGTCGCAAACCGTGGAGGCGGAAAGACGGTCCTCGTTCGAACCGGCAAGTCTGTGCGTGTGGCGGGTACGTCTCCGCCTCGCTAGAGGAGCTCTCGCTCGGCGTCGCGACGGCGTCCTAATCATCTCGTCGAGCGCCCTTTCCTGCGCCTGAAGCGCCGGCGGGCGTGCCCGACGACGCCGGCGCGACGGGTTTCGCGCCTGCGCCTCCCGGGCGGGTATAAGGCTCGCGGCTATCATCGGGCGCGATGTGCGGAATCCTCGGCATCCTGTCGGCCGAGGGGCAGCCGCGTCCGGAAGCCCTGGATGCAATCGAGCTGCTCCGCCACCGTGGTCCCGACGGCGAGGGCCGGTATGCCTCGGGCCCGATCGCGCTGGCGATGCGCCGGCTCGCCATCATCGACCTCGAGACCGGCGACCAGCCCGTGGCGAACGAGGCGGGCGACGTCGTCGCGGTCGTCAACGGCGAGATCTACAACTACCGCGAGCTGCGGGCCGAGCTGGCGGCCGCCGGCCATGAGTTCCGCGGCGCGGGCGACGTCGAGGTCGTCCCGCACGTGTACGAGAGCTTCGGCGTCGAGGGCCTGGCGCGGCTGCGCGGGATGTTCGCGCTCGCGCTGTGGGACGACCGCAGCCGCCGGCTCGTGCTGGCCCGCGACCGTTTCGGGATCAAGCCGCTCTACCTCGCGGAGACGCAGGACGGGCTCGCGTTCGCTTCGGAGATCGCGCCGCTGCTCGAGCTCGGCGCCTCCGACGATCCGGATCCGGCCTCCGTCGGGGAGTACCTCGCGCTCGGGTACGTCCCGGGCGAGGCCACGGGATTGCAAGCGGTGCGGAAGCTCGCCCCCGGCCATGCGCTCGTCGTCGAAGGGGACAGGCGCGAGGAGCGGCCGTTCTGGCAGCTCGAGCCGCGCGAGGCGCCGCTCGAGGAGACGCTCGCCGAGGCGGTTCGGCTCCACCTCCGCTCCGACGTCCCGCTCGCCGTTCTCCTGTCGGGGGGCCTCGACTCGAGCTTGATCGCCTCGCTCGCGGCCGCGGAGCTCGAGCAGCCGCTGAGGACGTTCACGGTCGGATTCGAAGACGCGGAGCTCGACGAGCGCCGGCCGGCGCGCGCGATCGCGCAGGCGCTCGGGACGGAGCACGAAGAGTTGCTCGTCGAGACGTCGCTCGCCGCGGACCTCCCGGAGATCGCGGCACGGCTCGAGCAGCCGCTCGCCGACCCCGCGGCGATCCCGCTCTGGTACCTCACGCGCGCGGTCGCAGGCGAGGTGAAGGTCGCGCTGGCGGGAGACGGGGGCGACGAGGTCTTCGGCGGCTACTCGCGCTACGCGTGGGACGGCCGCGCCGCGAAGCTCGGGCGTCTGCTCCCGACCCGCGCGCTCGCGCAGATCCTGGGCCGGCTCCCGCACGGCGCGGGCCGTAAGGATCTCCCCAGGCGCGCGGTCAAGCTCCTCCGCCACGCCGGCAAGGCGGAGGCGGAGCGCTACTTCTCCTGGTTCTCGCTTGCGCCCGAGGACGGCCGCGCCGAGGCGTTCGAGCGGCTCTTCGCGCGAGCGCCCTCGGCCCTGACGCCGCTCGGCCGGCTCCAGTACGTCGACCTCTACACGATGCTCGCGGACAACCTGATGCTCAAGGCCGACAAGCTGAGCATGGCCCACTCGTTGGAGCTGCGCGTCCCGTTCCTCGACCATCGCGTCGTCGAGGCGGGACTCGCGCTGCCCGACCGTGAGAAGGTCTCCGGCGTGCGAACGAAGACGGCGCTGCGGCGCCTGGTCGCCGAGCGCCTCCCGCCCGAGATTGCGCGACGTCCGAAGCAGGGTTTCGACGTCCCGCTCGACCGCTGGCTCCGCGGCGAGCTTCGTGATCTCATCGATGAAGCTCTCGGCGCCCTCGACGGGCTCGTGGACCAACGGCATGCCCGCGACGTGCGCGACCGCCACCTCGCGGGTCGCGACGAGCTGGGGCCCCAGCTGTACGCGCTCGTGATGCTCGGGCTCTGGCGGGCCGGGCTGCGCACGCGTCCTGGGCATCGGCTCGCCGGCGCGCGCGTGTGA
>JALZOQ010000445.1 GCA_030913835.1 Actinomycetota bacterium
CTCCCGAGCCGTCGGCCTCGCGCGCGGCTCCCGAAGAGCTCCGCAACCGGCTCGAGGGGCGAATGGATCTTCTCTGGCGAACCTTCGAGGAGTCACTCGACGCAAGCCATGCGGACGGGACTCCGGACTACAGGACACGGCTCGACGCGGCGCGCATCCTTCTCGGCGCGGCCTATCCCAACGACGCGGCCCTTGGTTCCATGCCTGCGGCAGACGACGAGCGGCTCGAGGATGAGCTCGCCCGTCTTCGCGAGCGCAGGCTGGAATGGGGCAAGAGCTCCTAAACCGCCTAGATCCCCTTCGGCGCCTGCTCGAGGAGGACCGCTCGGTCCGCTGGGGGACGTTCGCCGCCCTCCCGTTCCTGTGGCTGGCGCTGGCCTGGGCGGATACGCGGTTCCTCGTGATCGTCCCGATCGTGTGCGTCGCGATCGCGGCCGCGCACCGCTTCGAGCCGATTGACATTCCGGCGCGCGACGACGAGGACTGGCTCTAGCTAGTTCCGGGTCAGCGTGGCCGCCAACGCCCGCGCGTTCACGAGCGAGGTCGCCTCGATCGTGACCATAGGGTTCACGCGCGAGGCGGACGGAAGTGCGGAGCCGTCGCAGACGACGACTCCGCGAACACCGTAGAGCCGACCCTCAGGATCGCACGCAGCGGTATCGGCGCCGGCGCCCATGCGTGCGGTTCCCATCATGTGCACGGTTCCGTAGCCGCACTCCCCTGAGCCGTACCCGGCCGCGTCGGTCTGCCGCGCTAGCTCGCTCGGGTCGCCGCTCGTCCTGCAGAGCACGGTGTGCGCGGTGAAGACCTCCCGCGCCCCCGCCGCGTGCAGGATCCGCGCGCCGCCGTGAATGCCGGCGCGCACGTGCGCCGCGTCCCGCTTGGAGACTCGATAGCGGATAGACGTCCCGGAGCGTCCCATTTTGACCTCGCCGCCGTCGCGGTCTCGGATCTGGACCGTGATCACGTTCGTCCGCGGCAGCGCCCGCATCGCCGCGAGGTGCTGTCGCGCCGAGCGCCACGGTGCGAAGCGTGCGAGGAACCCGGGATGGAGCGGTTGGGTCATGTACCGCACGCCGTGTCCGCTTCCGTCGAGGTCGGCGTGCTCTTCGGAGTAGACCGCCTGCGGCGTGCCTCCCCACGGTTCGACCTCGCCGTCGAAGACGCCGAACACGAACGTGCTCGGCTGCAGGCGTAGATGCCGTCCAACGTGCTCGTTCCCCAGCCCCGATCGGCGCAGCAGGGGCGGCGTCTCGAGCGCACCGGCGGCGCACACGACCGCGCGCGAGGAGACTCGAACACGCGCTCCGCTCGGACGACGCGTCGCGACGACGCCCCGCGCGGCGCCACGCTCGACCGCGATCCGATCGACGGTCGCGCCGGCCAGCAGGCGCGCGCCTGCCGCCGTGGCATCGACGAGCCACGTGTGCACCGTCGACTGCTTCGCCCCGTACGGGCATCCGAAGCTGCAGAAGCCGCAGCGTCCGCCCTGCTCGCAGCCGCGGACCGCTCGCGGGACGACGCCTGCGTGCCAGCCGAGCGCTGCAAGACCGTCGCGGAACAGCCGGTCGCGCGTAGAAGGCCGGCTCTCGTCCTCAGTGACGCCGATCCGCTCCCAGACGTCGTCGAGCGCCTCGTCGTAGCGGCGTTCGCCGAACGTGCCTGCGCCCGCAGCCGCCCACTCCGCGCGGACGTCGTCCGGCGTGCGGAAGCTCGACGCGTAGTTCAGGAGCGTGCCGCCGCCGACACAACGCCCGGCGGCGATCCCGATCCCCAGGTCGACGGTCGCGGCGCTCCGGTAGAGACGCCGGTTGCTGCCGAGCTCGTCCCCGTCGAAGTCGCCGTCCTGATGGTAGGCGCCCGCCTCGACGACGATCACGTCCAGACCTGCCGACGCGAGGGCTGCGGCCGCGGGACCTCCGCCCGCTCCCGAGCCGACGACGACCACGTCGCAGGACAGCTCCAGGTCGCCCGCGATGGGGAGCGGGCTTAGCGGCCCCGCTGGGGCTTCGATCCGGCCAGGCGGGCCCGGATAGCCCGTCAGGCTGCGCGCTGGGGAGTCCCCGGTGTACGCCGCGCCGAGCGCGAGCTTCCGCAAGCCGTGGAAGAGGGCCCGCCGCTTGCCCAACCGGCTGTCCGCCCAATGGAGCAGGACACGCTCGCGCTCGTCGTGGCGAAGGTCGACGAACCGCCGGGGGCCGCCGCGGGCGAGCGCCGTCGCGGCGCGGCTGGACAGCACTGCGAGAGCGAGCTCCGCCCGCAACCTGTCCCCGCGGCGAACGTCCTCTCCGGCCAGCTCCTCGAGAACGGTCTCGGCGCCGTGGGTGCCCGACCCCGGTGCGAACGTGTCGCAAATTGCCGCGAGGGTGGCGCGTCGACGCGCGCGCGTCACGCGACCGCGAGGTTCGGAACCGTCCCCGTCCGCCGCAGGCGCTCGACCGTGGCGAGCGCCTGGGCCGTGACCTGGTCCATGTTCATGTACTGATACCGAGCGAGGCGGCCGATGAACGTCACGCCGGGATCCGCCGCTGCGAGACGCGTGTAGCGAGCGCAGAGCCGGTGGCTCTCGGGTGTCGGGACGGGGTAGTACGGCTCGCCGTCGCCGGCGGGGAACTCGTAGGCCAGAGTCGACGACCCGTGCGACTGGCCGGTCAGATGGCGGTACTCGGTGACGCGCGTGTGGGGCACGTCCTCCGACGGGTAGTTGACGCTGGCCGTCGGGAGCACGAGCCCGCCGTCCGGCGTCGGCCGATTCGCGAGCTCGAAGCGGAGGCTGCGGTACGGCAGCGGGCCGAAGCGCCGGTCGTAGTAGCCGTCGATCGGGCCCGTGTAGACGACGTGGGCGTAGTCGAGCTCATCGCGCACGTCCTCGAAGTCGGTGGACAGGAGCAATTCGATCCGCGGATGCGCGAGCATGCGCTCGAAGAGAGCCGTGTACCCGTCGGCGGGCATGAACTGGTACGCGTCCGTGAAATAGCGGTCGTCGCGATCGAGCCGGACGGGCATGCGCGCACACACCGACGCATCGAGCTCCGACGGATCGAGCTGCCATTGCTTGCGCGTATAGCCACGCACGAGCTTCTCGTACAGATCGCGGCCGACGCGGGCGACGACGACGTCCTCGGACGTCTCGAGCCGAGGTCGCGGCTCCGCCCGCTCGGCCAGGAACGCCCGAGTCTCTTCGTCGTCTGCCAGGGCCACGCCGTAGAGGAGCCGGAGGGTGTCGCGGTTGATCGGGATCGGGACGAGCTGCCCGTCGACGTCCGCGAGCACGCGGTGCTCGTAGGGCCGCCACTCGGTGAACCGCGACAGGTACGCGAGCACCTTGGCGGACTGCGTGTGGAAGATGTGCGGACCGAAGCGGTGGACCAGCACGCCGTGGTCGTCCACGTGGTCATGTGCCAGCCCGCCGACGTGGTCGCGCCGGTCGATGACGCACACCTGGTGCCCGCATTGGTCCGCGAGCCGCTCGGCGGCGACGGCTCCCGCGAAGCCCGCGCCGACGACGAGCGTGTCGAAACCTCCTACAGCTGAAGCCATGCGGTGCGCCGAGGGTATAGGGCGCCGCGGTCGTTCCAGAAGCGCCGACGACGGGCGCGGGCATCCTCCACGCGACCACCGCGGATGAAGCGGAACGGGCTGACGAAATCGCTGAAGTTCGCCCGGTACAGCGCCGAGACCGCCGCTCGCACCGGCGCGCGGTTGCGGGACCCCCGCCAGGCGCCGGCCGCGAGAGCGGGGAGGGATCCGGCTCGCCTGGGATCGCGCGCCGCTTCGAGCAGCGCGGCGAGCGCAAGGTTCCCCAGCGCCCGCGCTGCGTCCAGCGGCTGCAGCAGCTTGGCCGCCGTATAGGCGAGGTTGCGCGTGTTGAGTCGATGGAAGCCAGGCGCCCGCTCGCGGTGCGGGTCGGCTTGGTGGAAGGCGTCGATGTCGGCCGCGTGGAGATGCCGGCGCCCGCTGTCCAGCAGTCTGATCGTGAACTCTGGCTCGTGCGCCCAGATGAAGATCTCCGGATCGAATCCGCCCAGCGCGAGCGCAGCGTCGCGCCTCACGAGCGCGGCGCAACCCCAGAAGGACAGCAGGCCCGGGTCCCAGGCGGTGTTGAAGACGAAGCCGGGGTTGAGCGTGCTTCGGACCCGAAAGGACACGAGATCGGCGGTGTAGTTCCCCGCCGCGGCGACGGCTCGCAGAAGGGAGTCGCCAACGAGGTAACAGTCGTCGTCGAGCAGGAGGAAGAACTCCCCCCGGCCGGCGCGGATCCCGTCGTTCCAGCCCGCGATGCCGACGTTCCGCGGACGTTCGACGAGCTCGACACCGCGGAACTCCTTCCGCACCATCGTCGCGGTGCCGTCAGCCGAGGCGTTGTCGACGACGATCGTCTCGAGGCGCGCAGCGGGGTAGTCGAGCTCCTCGGTGAGCGCGCGGAGCGTGACGCGGAGCTCGTCGCGCCGATTGTGCGCGAGGACGACGACCGTCACGAGCGGCGGTTCCACGCTGCGATGGTCGCACAAGCTCTTTCCGGAAGCGGGCGATGGGGATCGAACCCACGACCCTCAGCTTGGGAAGCTGATGCTCTACCAACTGAGCTACGCCCGCGTGCCGCGGATTCTAGCCCGTGCGTGAGCCGATGCTCGCGAGCGGAGGCGGGCTTTGCCCGCCGCAGCGAACGACGGCGTCGGCTGGGCGAATTGAGAAGGAGGGGCTCACGGGGGAACCATGGGTTCACCCGTGCTACTCCACGGGAAGAACGGCGACGAGCTCGCCGCGGACGTCCACGGTGTTACTCGCCGGCCAGCCCGCGCTCGCTCAGGACAGCCTCGAGCTCGCGCCGAAGCTCCTCGACGTCCGTCACCGGGACGCGCACCGCAGGAAGCGCGTTCTCCTCGGCCGCTTGCCGGACGACGTCCTCCGCGATCTCACGGTACGGGCTGGACATCCCGAGCCGGACTGTACTAGCCATGGCTGCAAGAGCGACTTGGCGGCGGCGCGGCCGCAAGGCACGCTGGATCCATGCGCCCGGTCCTCGTCCTGCTCACCATCGTCGCTGCTCTGGCGGCAGGTTGCAGCGTCCGCCGGGCCGCTGCCCCACCCTCGCCGTACTGCCGCAGCGACAACCCGCTCGCGGGCGTCTATCACCCCTCGCGCCTCCATGTGCGGAGCAAATGCCGCGTGGTCAGCGGCGTCGTCGAGCGAGTCAAGTTCGAGGAGTACGACGGCGACGTTCACATCGACCTGCGCCCCGATGACCCGGCACTCGTCTCGGACGGGAACGACCGAGTCGGGGGCGCTCTCGTCGTCGAGGTGATCCCACAGGACCGGGCTCGGGTCCCGATCCCGGAGCCGGGCCAGCGCGTGTGGATCGTCGGCTCGTGGGTCGACGACGAGCGGCACGGCTGGCGTGAGATCCATCCCGCCGTCTGGATCAGCGCGGGGAGGATCCGGCCCGCGTCGCCGAGCGAGCTCGCTGCAGCCGACCGCCTGCTGCGCGGCCGGAGCACCGAGTCGGAGTAGCCCGGAGGACCGGAGGGGCAACCGCCGCAGCGTCACCCCTCCGCGGCGATCTTAAAACGTCGGGCAGGGCGGTGTGAACTGTCCGAAACAGACAGGGATGCGCCGCACGCTCGACCGGGAACCGAAATACTTTCCGCGACCGCGAAGCGCAGAGGAAGGACGAGGGATGGCTGCACACGAACTGAAAGCAACCGCACGCGCGCTGGTCGCCGAGGGCAAGGGCATCCTCGCCGCCGACGAGAGCGACGGCACGATCAAGAAGCGCTTCGACCCGATCGGGGTCGAGTCGACCGAGGAGAACCGGCGCGCCTACCGCGACCTCCTCTTCACCACGGAAGGCGCCGAGGAGTACATCAGCGGCGTCATCCTCTTCGACGAGACGATCCGGCAGAGCTCGGCGGACGGCACCCCGTTCCCGAAGCTCCTCGAGAGCAAGGGGATCATTCCCGGCATCAAGGTCGACAAGGGCGCGAAGCCGCTCGCGCTTGCGGATGGCGAGACGATCACCGAAGGGCTCGACGGGCTGCGCGAGCGCCTGCAGGAGTACCGCGAGCTCGGCGCGCGCTTCGCGAAGTGGCGCGCGACGTACTCGATTTCCGACACGCTTCCGAGCGAGGACTGCATGTGGACGAACGCCCACGCGCTCGCCCGCTACTCGGCGCTCTGCCAGGAGGCCGGGATCGTCCCGATCGTCGAGCCCGAGGTGCTGATGGACGGCGACCACACGATCGAGCGCAGCTTCCACGTCACCTCGCGGGTGCTCTTCGCCGTCTTCACGGAGCTCGCCGACCAGAAGGTCCAGCTCGAGGGGACGCTGCTAAAGCCGAACATGGTGCTCTCGGGCTACGACGCGTCCGAGCGGGCCGGCGCCGACGAGGTGGCCGAGGAGACCATCCGGTGCTTTAACCGTCACGTCCCGGCCGCGGTGCCGGGCATCGTCTTCCTCTCCGGCGGTCAAGCGGATGAGGACGCGACCGCGCACCTGAACGCCATGAACAAACTCGGTCCGCATCCGTGGCAGCTCTCGTTCTCGTACGGCCGCGCGCTGCAGGCGCCTGCGCTCAAGGCGTGGGCGGGCGACAACGCCGAGGCGGGCCAGCGCGCGTTCTACCATCGCGCCAAAATGAACAGCGCGGCGAGGAGCGGGCTCTACGCGCCGGAGATGGAGCGGGAGGCCGCGACCGTCTAGCGCAGGCGGACGACGAACCAGCCATCGACGTTGTCGCAGAGGACCTGCGTCGGCCCCTCGTGCGCATACGTGTAGACGGCTAGACCCCTGAACGTCACCTGGCGCCTGCCGTCTGGGCGGCGGATCGTCCCGAACGTGCCGTTGATCCCGGGCACGCGCTTTGGCACGACGCCCTTGGCGAGCAACGGCGGCCAGGCGACCGCGCACGCTCCAACGCAGCGGATTTTTCCGCCCGCGCGCTTCTCGACGTTCCAAAAATAAAGCGCCTTCTTGGCGTGGGTGGCGAGAATCGGCCCGAAGCGGTCGTCCTTGTACCGGACCGCAGGCGCGCGTACGGCGGCACCCGCGAGACTGGCGAGAACGAGCGCGGTGATTGCTGCGAGCAAGATGGATCTCATGCCGTCCAGACGCACACGGTTGCAGAACGTTACGTGCGGTACTCGATGCCCGCGTAGCGCGCGAGCTTCTCCGGCTGGTGCTGGCCCTCGATCCGGCGCACCGTCCCGGAGCGCGACCGCATCACGATCGAGTCGGTGATCACGCGGCCGCCTTCGCGACGCGCCCCGCGCAGCAGCGCGCCCGTCGTCACACCCGTCGCGGCGACGAACACGTCGTCGCCTGTCACCAGGTCGTCGGTCGTGAGGACGCGCTGCGGGTCGAGGCCCGCGTCCTCGAGCTTGCGGCGCTCGTCGTCGTTCCGCGGCCAGAGGCGGCCCTGGATCCCACCGCCGACGCACTTCAGCGCGGCTGCGGAGATCACGCCCTCCGGAGTGCCGCCGACTCCCATCAGCAGATCGACGCCGGTGCCGACCTGGGCCGCTGCGATCGCGGGCGCGACGTCGCCGTCCCGGATCAGGTTCACGCGGGCACCGGCCTCGCGGAGCTCGGCGATCAGGTCGTCGTGACGGTCGCGCTCGAGCACGACCACGGTGACGTCCCGAACGGCGATCCCCTTCGCCTCGGCCACGCGCTGCACGTTCTCGGTCGCGGACAGGGTGATGTCGATGGCGTCGATCGCCTCCGGCCCGGTGGCGATCTTCTCCATGTAGACCGCCGCGCCGGGGAAGAACATCGTCCCGCGCTCCGCGACGGCGATGACCGCGATCGCGTTCGGTTGCCCGAGCGCCGTCAGCCGCGTCCCTTCGAGCGGGTCGACCGCGACGTCGACCTCGGGGCCGTTGCCGTCCCCGACCTCCTCGCCGTTGTAGAGCATGGGCGCCTCGTCCTTCTCGCCCTCGCCGATCACGACGACGCCGGACATGTGCACCGTGTCGAGCATGATGCGCATCGCGTCGACCGCCGCCTGGTCGGCGGCGATCTTGTCGCCACGCCCGGCCCAGCGGGCGGCGGCCATGCCGGCTGCCTCGGTGACGCGAACGAGGTCGAGCGCCAGGTTCCGGTCGGGAGCCTGGGCGACGCCGCCCTCGGTGCGCCGCTCCAACGCTCCTTCGGTCACGGCGCCATCCTAACCCGGCAGGACTTTGTGGCTCCGAGCCACAGACTCAGGGGACCGCGATGCGCGACGATGCCGTGATGCGGTACTACGAGTGGGAAAGGCGTATCGACCTGATGGTGCGCTCTTGGACGCCTGCGGGCGCCGTCGTGGGCTTCGCTGTGGCGGTGGGCGTGTTCCAGCACCTGCCAAGGGTCACCGGCGTCATCGGGATCCACGACGCGACCGACCTCGTGACCCCGTTCGCCGTCGTGGGAGCGGCGCTCGCGGCGCTGCTCTCGCTGCGCGCGCCGCCCAGGGCGCTCTTGCTCGCGTTCGTAGCGACGATCCTGTACGTCGACGGGCACGGAATCCACCTGTCCGCGAACTCGATCCGGCACGATCCGGTGCCTGGCCGGGCAGGCGAGGTCGCATTCTTCTGGGACGAGCAGTTCGGACACTTGTGGTGGCACCTCGGCCTGTTCGCGCTCGCCGGCGCGATCTGCCTCGCAGAGTCCGGTCGGAACGTTTCCCTCTCGCGACGACAGGCGGCCGCGGTCGTCGTGCTCTTCGGCTCGACCCTGTTCACGAACACCGTCGAGGGCGGCGACTGGTGGCTCGAGCTCGCCGGGGCCGGCGTCTTCGCCGCCTGGGCGCTCGCCGCCCGCCGACCGGTCGTCACCGCCTTCGCGGGCGCGTTCGCCTTCGCCGCGGCGCTGATCGGGATCTGGGCGCTCTGGCACGGAGGCGTGCCGCAGTTCAGCGAGCTCGGCTGGCTCTAACTACATCCGCTCCGGCGCGTCGACCCCGACCAGGTCGAGCGCCTTCCCGATCACCGACTGCGTCGCACGCACGAGGGCGAGCCGGAACGCCTGCGCGTCGCTCTCCAACACGCGGTGCTCGTGGTAGAAGCGGTGGAAGTCGTCCGCGACCTTGATCGCGTAGATCGGGATCGCGTGCGGGCCGCGCCGCTCGGTCGCCTCGGCGACCACGCCGGGGAACTCGGCCAGCCGCTTGATCAGGTCGCGCTCCTCCGGCTCGAGCTCGGCGGGCGGCTCGGGGGAGACCTCTGCGTTGCCGGCGTTCCGCAGGATCCCTGCGATGCGGGCGTGTGCGTACTGGACGTAGAAGACGGGGTTCTTCGCCGAGCGCTCGGACGCGAGGTCGACGTCGATGTCGATCGGCTGGTCGTGCCCCCGCGAGACGAGGTACCAGCGCGCGGCGTCAACGCCGATTGCGTCGAGCAGCTCGTCGAGGAAGACCGCGTCCCCGCTCCGCTTCGACATCTTCTTCGCCTCGCCGTGCTCGATCAGCTGGACGAGCTGGTAGATGAGGATCTCGACGCGGTCGGGCGAGAAGCCGAACGCGCCCGCCAGGCCCTTCAGCCGGCCGACGTAGCCGTGGTGGTCGGCGCCGAGCACGTAGATCAGCCGGTCGTAGCCGCGCTCGAACTTGTGGCGCAGGTAGGCCGCGTCCCAGGCCACGTAGGCGGGCTTGCCGCCCTTGGCCTCCGAGCGCACGATCACGCGGTCCTTGTCGTCGCCGTGCGGCGAGGTGCGCACCCAGCGCGCGCCGTCGGCCTCGTAGGTTTCGAGCGCCGCGATCGTCTCGTCGAGCTTGGCCTCGAAGGACGACTGGCGCACCCAGGAATCGAACTCAATCCGGAAGCGTGCGAGCGTCTCGCGCAGCGACTCCAGCATCGCCGCGACCGGGTCGGCCTCCTTTGCGACCTCCCGCATGTACGCGCCCGTGTAGCCGCCCTCCGGCGGATCGCCGCCGGCGCGGATGGCCTCGACCGAGGCCAGGAACTGCTCGGCCTGAGTCCCGGCGTCGTTGACGTAGAACTCGCGCTCGACGTCGTGACCGGCGAACTCCAGCAGCCGGGTGACCGAGTCGCCGTAAGCGCCGTTCCTCGCCGAGGCGACGGTCAGCGGGCCCGTCGGGTTGGCCGAGACCATCTCCACCTGGATCCGCTCCGGCTCCGCGGCCGAGCCGCCCCCGTACTCCTCCCTGCGCTCGAGGATCTCCGCGAGCGCCTCGCCGTACCAGGCGGGCGCCAGCCAGAGGTTGACGAAGCCTGGGCCGGCGACCTCCGCGCGTTCGACCGCCGGGAGCCCGAGCGCCTTCTCGACGAGCTCCTCGGCGATCGTCCGCGGCGGCTGTCCGCGTGTGGCTGCGAGCCTGAGCGCCACGTTCGTGGCGTAGTCGCCGTGCGAAGGGTCGCCGGGCCGCTCGAGCGAGACCTCCGCGCCCGTGGCGTCGCCCAGCGCTGCCTCCAGAACGCGCACTGCATCCCCCGCATTAGGGTCAGCGGGCAACGAGCTCCTCCGGGGCGAACAGCTCCTCGAGCTTGCGCAGCTCCTCGTTCGTGCCGACGCCGATCAGGACGTCGCTGGCCTCGAGCAGCGCATCGGGCTCCGGGGTCGTGTCGAAGGTTCCGTCGCGCTTGCGCAGCGCGACGATGATCGCCCCGGTCTGGTCGCGGACCCGAAGCGCGCGGATCGAGCTTCCCGCTGCCTCACACGAGGCCGGCA
>JALZOQ010000288.1 GCA_030913835.1 Actinomycetota bacterium
GTTCACCGAGGAGGAGCGCGAGCGCGCGGACGAGACCTCGCACTCCACGGCGGCAGGCGCGGCGACCGTGGCGCGCGCGGCCGGCGTCGGCCTGCTCGCACTGACGCACATCTCGAGCCGCTACTCCGGCCCGGACGTGCGCCGCGAGGCCGAGGCCGTCTTCCCCAACACGGTCGTCCCGAAGGACTTCGACACGATCGAGGTCCCGTTCGAGGAGCGCGGAGCGCCACGGCTCGTGAAGGGCGGCGCACGCCGGCAGCGCGGCTCCGAAGCACCCGCGGACGCGCTATCGTCGCTGCCATGAGCGCCATGGTCCAGGTCGCGATCGCAGGCGACGTCACCGAGGCGGAGGAGCTTCAGGAGCTCCTGCGCGTTGCAGGGGTCGATGCGGAGCTGACGACGCTGGACGAAGAAGGCCTCGGCATCCTCGTTCCCGAGGACAAGGTGGAGGCGGCCAAGGACGCGATCGAAGCGCTCACCGAAGCCGATGCCGTCATCCCCGACCCCGAGCCCTAGCTTCCGCGAGGTCGCACCGAGGTACGACGAGCTGAGGCCCGTCGACGAGAGCTGGTGGGAGGTTTTCGACGCGCTCGTGCGCGAGGGAGACCTGCGCGGACGGCGTGTGCTCGACGTCGGCTGCGGGACGGGCAAGTTCGCCGCCGCTCTCGCCAACCGCGCCGTCTGCCGCGTCTGGGGCGTCGACGCTTCCGCCGAGATGCTCGCGATCGCGCGCGCCGACGTTCCCGACGTGCGCTTCAAGCAGGCGCAGGCCGAGCAGCTCCCGTTCAAGGACGGCTGGTTCGAGCGCGCAGTGCTGCGGATGTCTTTGCACCTGTTCGACCGGCCGAGGGCCCTCGCCGAGAGCCGCCGCGTCCTCGCGCCCGGAGGCCGGGTCGCGATCGCCACTCCCGACCCCGCGCAGCTCGGCTCCTCCTGGTTCGACCCGTTCTTCCCGACGCTGGCCGAGGTCGACCGGCAGCGGTTGCCCTCGCAGGAGGCGCTGGAGCGCGAGCTCGTGGCAGCCGGTTTCGGCCCCGCCCGGGTCGCGAACCTCGTTCAGGACAAGACGATCTCGCGCGACGATGCGCTCGCGAAACTGCGGGCGAAAGCGTTCTCGACGTTCCAGCTGATCCCGCCTGACGAGTACGAGGCGGGACTCGAGCGCGCGGAGCGGGGTCTGCCCGAAACGTCGGCCTATCCGCACCGATGGCTGATCGCCACCGCCGAGGCGGTGTGAGACGCGACGCGCTCGGGGCTGCCCGGGTACAGTTGGCGCAATCGACCCCGGAGCGTTCCGAATGAGCGTGGTGTTCTTCCGTGGCCGTTCGACCCCGCAGAGCGCGGGTCGAGCCGCCGCGATACGCACGACACTTCCTCGCTAGCGCCGCGATCGCCGACGCGATCGTCGAGGACGCCTGCGTCCGGCCCGGCGAGCTCGTCCTGGACCTCGGCGCGGGTCGCGGGATGCTCACGGCGGCACTCGTGCGACGGGGCGCCCGCGTCGTCGCTGTCGAGCTCGATCCAGCCTCCGTGGCCGCGCTCCGCCGGCGCTTCGACTCGGTCGTCGAGGGCGACCTCTTGCAAGTCGCGCTTCCCCGCGAGCCGTTCAGGGTCGTGGCGAATCTCCCGTTCCATCTCGCCAACGACGTCCTGAGGCGGCTCCTCGACGATCCGGTCGTCCCGCTCCAGCGCGCCGACGTGATCGTGGAGTGGGGGATGGCCGTGAAGCGAGCCGCGGTGTGGCCGAGCACGATGCGCGGCGTCGTGTGGGGCGCGGGATACCGATTCGCCGTGTCGCGCCACCTTCCGGCGAGCGCCTTCCGGCCGCAACCCAAGGCTGACGGTGGCATCCTGACGATCGTTCCGCGCGAGACGCCGCTCGTCGAGGACGACCGCTTCGGCGCGTTCGTCGCGAAGGGCTTTCGCCACGGCCTCCGGGCCGTCGCCTCGCGCGCGCACCTCAGGCCACTCGGGATCCGCCCGTCTGCCAGGCCACGTGAGCTCGACCTTCACCAGTGGGTGGCGCTCTACGCGGCGGTTCGAGGGGGAGC
>JALZOQ010000292.1 GCA_030913835.1 Actinomycetota bacterium
CGATCACTGCGATCTCGACGCCATCGACCCCGGCGATCCCATTCGCGACCTCGTTGACGGAGCCGTCTCCACCCACGACGACGAGCAGCTTCGCGCCGTCCCGCGCGGCCTCGGCGGCGAGCTCCGACAGCTGGCCGGGCCGCTGGGAGAAGAGGGTGTCGCCCGTGAGCCCGTGGGCTGCGGCAGTGCGCGCGATCTCGGGCCAGCGCCGGCCCGTCGACCCGTTGGCCGACGCGGGATTGACGAGAAAGACGGTGTCAGTCAGCCGTGACCGTCGCGAGCGCGACCCGCGTCATCCGGTCGACCGCGCCCCGCAGATCGTCGTCCGAGATCCGTGTGAACTCGCCCTCGACGACGATGTCGCTCACGGTGAGCAGCGCGCCGGCCTGGACGCCCTTCAGCGCTGCGATCGTGAACAGGATCGACGCCTCCATCTCGACCGCGAGCACCCCGCGCTTCGACCAGCGCTCGTACTGGCCCTCGTCGCTGTTGTAGAAGATGTCGCTCGAGACGATCGGGCCCACGTGCATCGGCTGGTCGAGCTCCTTCGCTGCGTGGACGGCTCCGTGGATCAGGCCCCAGTCGGCCGTCGGGCAGTGCGGCTCGTTCCCGACGTAATGGAGCGCGGTCGAGTCTGCCGGCACCGCCGTGAGCGCGACGATCAGGTCCCCGAGCTTGTGGTGCGGCTGCAACCCGCCGCACGTGCCCACGCGCAGCAGCCGCTTGACGCCGAGCTGGATCAGCTCCTCTGCGACGATCGCCGCCGTCGGGCAGCCCATGCCCGTCGACTGGACGGAGATCGGCTTCCCCTCCCACGTGCCCGAGTAGCCCAGCATCGCGCGCTCGGTGTTTCGCTGCACCGGGTCGTCGAAGTACGTCTCGGCGATGTACTGGGCCCGCAGCGGGTCGCCGGGCAACAGGCAGGCCTCGCCGTAGTCGCCTTCGTTTGCGCGGACGTGGATCGGCACGACGCGGAACCCTACCGTGGCGATCGTGCAGGATGGGCGCGTGGCGTCGCTGGTGGAACCGGATCTCGCGCGGGTCCTCGCGTTCTGCGGCGAAGCTCCAGTCGAGCGGGTGTTCCTCGAGGACATCGCGCGGCGCGGGCTGGGACGGTTCAGCGCGGTCGAACGGAGCGATCGAAGCCTGGCCGGACTCTGCCACGCCGGCGCGAACGTCGTCCCGTCCGGCGAGGGGTGCGCGGCGTTCGGCGGGATAACGCTGGCCGGCCGGGCCCGGATGATCATCGGAGAAGAACGGGCGGTCGGCGAGCTCTGGGGGCCGATCAGCGCGAGGATGCCGGAGCCGCGCGACGATCGTCCCGGGCAACCGGTTTATGTGATCGACGAACCGCCGGACGCGGGGGAGACGGGCGTGCGGGCGGCAGAGCCGGCGGACTTCGACCTGCTCGTCCCGGCGTGCGCAGCCGCCCACCTCGAGGAGATCGGAGTCGATCCGCTCGAGCGCGATGCGGACGGGTTCCGCTGGAGGACTCGGGCGCAGATCGAGGAGGGCCGCTCGTGGATCTGGGCTGAGGACGCCACGATCCGCTTCAAGGCCGAGGCGTCGGCCTGGACTCCGAGCGCCGTGCAGCTTCAGCAGGTCTGGGTCGACCCGACGGCGCGCGGGCGCGGCTATGCCCAGCGCGGGCTGCGCGACCTGCTGCGACTGCTGCTCCGCAGCGTTCCGACCGTCTGCCTGTTCGTCCGGCCGGAGAACGCGGCTGCGATTCGGGTCTACGAGGCCGTTGGGATGCGCCGGACGATTTCGTACCGAAGCCTTATCTTCTAGGCGTGCCCGGCCCGTCGGCGTTGATGCTCGCGGTCTACAGCGGCGACGCCGCGGAGGTCGACCGCCTCCTTGCGCCGGGTCCGGAACTGGACGTCTTCGAGGCGGCGGCGCTGGGGAGGATCGACCGCCTGCGGGACCTGCTCGACGCCGATCCCGAGCTCGTCCACGCGCGTTCGGCCGACGATGGGACGGCGCTCCATTTCGCGGCGTTCTTCCGCCAGCCCGAGGCCACGCGCCTGCTCGTCGAGCGAGGCGCGGAGCTCGAGGCGCGCGCTTCGACCTTCGGGAACGTGACGCCGTTGCACAGCGCGTGTGCGAGCGGCGAGCGTGAGTCGGCGCGAATCCTGCTCGAGCACGGCGCAGACCCGAACGTCCGCCAGCAAGGCGGCTTTACGCCCCTGCATGCGGCGGCGCAGAACGGCGACGAGGAGCTGGCGCGCTTGCTGCTCGAGCGCACCGCCGACCCGGAGGCCGCGACGGACGGCGGCCGCCGGCCGCGCGACTTCGGCCTTGCACACCTCTTCTAGCAGCTAGACGCGCGCGCGGTCACCACGTGCACTCGCCCCTCCTAGGGAAGCGCGCCGCCGAGGATCGTCGCGAGCGTGTCCGGGTCGATGTTCCCGCCCGAGACGATGCACACGATCCGGCCCTCCCCGGC
>JALZOQ010000293.1 GCA_030913835.1 Actinomycetota bacterium
GGATCACGTCGTGACCTTCCACCGCCGCAAGCTCGGCCTGGCGGTCGCCCCGGGGGTCTTCCACGCGCCGTCGGTCGAGATCGCAGACATCGGCCTGGCCGGCCAGCCCGCCGTGAGCTGGCTCGTCGGCCCGCGGCTGCTCGACTCGATCCCACGCCGGGCTCCGTGGGACAACAAGTACACCGCAGGGTCCGTGCTCGTCGTCGGCGGCAGCCCCGGCTACACGGGAGCGCTCTGCCTCGCTGCCCGCGCGGCTTTTCGGGCGGACGCGGGGTACGTCGCGGTCGCCGCGCCGAAGGAGTCGCTCCCGATCGTCGAGCAGCAGCTGCTCGAGGCGGTGAAACGCCCGATCGAAGAGGTGGAGGAAGCGGCCGAGCGCGCCACGGCAGTGGCGATCGGGCCGGGGCTCGGCCGAGGCGACGAGCAGCGTGCGCTCGTGGAACGCCTGCTCGAGACGCTCGACAAGCCGATCGTCCTGGACGCGGACGCGCTGGACGGCTTGGAGCCGTTCGACCGCGATCTTCCGACCGTGCTCACGCCGCACGAGGGGGAGCTCGCACGCCTGCTCGGTCGCGAGTCGGACTGGGTCGCGGCGCACCGGCTTCACGCTCTCCGTGAAGCCGTCGAACGCTTCCGGTGCGTCGTGATCCTGAAGGGCTACGGGACGCTCGTCGGCGCGCCGGATGTCTCCGGCGTCCTGGTCTGCGAGGGCGCGGCTTCGCTGGCTACGGCCGGGACTGGGGACGTGCTGACCGGGATCGTCGCGGCATTCTTCTCGAAGCCGTCGATCCTCGAGCCGGTCGAGGTCGCGGCAGCGGCTGTGGTCGCGCACACGGAGGCTGCCAGGACCGCCGACCACGGCGCCGGGCTGATCGCGAGCGACGTGATCGACGCTCTGCCACGGGTTCTTGGCTGAGAGGGTCACGTGTGGTCGTGAATCCAGGCCGCCCAGTCAGGGAGCGCAGACGCCAGCCGAGCGGAGCTCGTCTGGCTGAGACGACGTCGCAGGACGACGTCGACGTCGTCACCGGAGCGTTCTCGTTCACCGGCCGTGCGATCGCCGAGCTCTTGCTCGTCCGCGGCCGAGGCGTCCGCACGCTCTCCCGCACGCCCGCCCCCGCCGGATCGCCCGTCGAAGCCGCGCCGTTCGCGTTCGACGATCCCGCCGCGCTGACCGAGAGCCTGCGCGGCTCGGACACGCTCTACAACACGTACTGGATCCGCTTTCCGCGCGGCGGATCGAGCTTCGAGGGAGCGGTGGAGAACACGCGGACGCTGCTCCGGTGCGCCGCTGACGCGGGCGTCCGCCGGTTCGTGCACGTGAGCGTCTCGAATCCGTCGCCCGACTCGCCCCTCCCGTACTTCCGCGGCAAGGCCGACGTGGAGCAGGCCGTGCGCGAGGCGCCGCTCGTGCACGCGATCGTGCGACCGACCCTGATCTTCGGCCCGAAGGACATCCTGGTGAACAACATCGCGTGGGTCCTGCGCCGCTTCCCGCTGTTCGTGGTCCCGGGCGACGGCTCGTACCGGGTGCAGCCGGTGTCCGTGCAGGACACGGCTCGCCTCTGCGTCGACGCGGAGCCCGGTGCCGAGCTCGACTCGGCCGGGCCGGAGACCTATTCCTTCGACGAGCTCGTCGGCCTGATCCGGAGCGCCGTCGGCGGGCGCGCGCGGATCGTCCACGCGGCTCCGGCGGTCGCGCTCGGGCTTGCGAGAGTCGTGGGAACGGCCATTCGCGACGTACTGCTGACGCGCGAGGAGACGCTCGGGTTGATGGACTCGCTGCTGGTGTCGCACGATCCGCCGACGGGCCGAGACAGCTTCCGGGAGTGGCTCGAGGCGAACGCGGAGCAGCTCGGGCGCAGGTACGTATCGGAGCTGGCGCGAAACTATCGACGTGCACCGATCTGAGCTGACCATCGACCTCGGCGCGCTGCGGCGCAATGTCCGCACGCTGCTGCGCGCGCTTGACGGCGCCGGCGTCTGGGCGGTCGTCAAGGCGGACGGCTACGGACACGGGGCCGTTGACGCGGCCGGTGCGGCTCTCGGGGCGGGCGCGAGCGGGCTCTGCGTGGCAACCGTCCCCGAGGGCCTGGCACTTCGCTCCGACTACCCGACCACGCGCATCCTCGTGCTCAGCCCCACCGGAGGCAGCCGGGAGGTTGCCCACGCACGCGACGCAGGGATCGAGCTCGCAGTCGCCGATACGGAGATCCCGGAGGGCGTGCGCGTCCACGTCAAGCTCGAGACGGGGATGGGCCGCTACGGGACGTCGGAGCTGCCGGGCCGGGCGCGCGAGATCGTGGGGGTGATGAGCCACCTCGCGACGGCCGACTCCGACCAGCAGTTCGCGCGTCAGCAGATCGAGCGCTTCGCGGCGTTGACGGACGCCTTCCCCGGCGTCGAGCGTCACATCGCGAACAGCGCGGCGGCGCTGCGGTTCCCCGCGGCGCGGTTCGACTTCGCCCGCTGCGGGCTCGCCCTCTACGGGCTCTCGCCGTTCCACGAGGATCCGGCGCGTGACGGGCTCGAGCCGGTGTTGCTCTGGCAGAGCGCTCTCGCGCACGTGAAGCTGCTCCGATCCGGCGAGAGCACGGGCTACGGGAGGAGCTTCGTCGCCCAGCGGCCGACCTGGATCGGGATCGTGCCGGTCGGCTACGCCGACGGCTTCAGGCGCGACCTGACCGGGACGGAGGTACGCGTCGGCGGTGAGCCCCGGCGCGTCGTAGGGACGATCTCCATGGACTCCTTCGCGGTCGAGCTCGGGGGCGAGCTTCCCGTCGGGACGCCGGTCGTTCTCGTGGGCCACGGCGTTCTGATGGAGTCGCACGCTCGTGTGGCCGGCACGATCAACTACGAGCTCGCCTGTGGGATCGAATCGGGGCCGCTGCGCGCGAGACGGACGGTCGTCGATGCGTGAAGCCGTGCGCGACGCGCTCGGAACCGAGGAGGCCCACGTGGTCGGCGGCGCGCTGCGGGACGAGCTCCTCGGCCGGCCGGTGCTCGACCTCGACGTCGTCTGCGCCAACCCGGAGGAGGCTGCGCGGAAGGTGGCGCGCGCGACCGGGGGCGCACCGTTCCCGCTCTCGGCCGAGCACGGCGGCTGGCGGGTCGTGCTCGAGGACGGCCGCACCGTCGACTTCACTCCGCAGTACGGGACGATCGAGGACGACCTCGCCAGGCGCGACTTCACGATGAACGCGCTCGCTCAGCCCGTGGCGGGTGAGACGCTCGTCGATCCCTTCGGCGGTCGTGCGGACATCGACGCGAAGACGATCCGGCACGTCTCGGAGCGCGTCTTCGACGACGACCCGGTGCGGCTGCTGCGTGCGGTCGTGTTCGCGGAGACGCTGGGCTTCCGCCTCGACCTCGAAACGGAGGAGCTCGCCCGCGCTCGCGCCGGACTGGTCGCGCGCGGTGCCGGCGAGCGCGTGCTCGAAGCGCTCGCGCGGCTCGGCGACGACGGTTTCTCGCGCCTCGACGAGCTCGGCCTCCTGGA
>JALZOQ010000294.1 GCA_030913835.1 Actinomycetota bacterium
ACCACGCACTGTTCTCGCGAACCGGGAAAAGTTGGAGCGCGAAGCGCGAGACTTTCTCGGCGACTAGCTTTGTGACGGCTTGGGTTCAGGCGGCTGCATCGTCGCGCCGGGAAGCGGGAAGGGCCGCGGCTTCGGTTGCGGCTGGCGCTTGCGCTCCTCCTCGGCCGGCTCCGGCGCGGCCTGGGGCGCCTCATCGGTGAACACGTCTTCCTCGGCCTCGCCTGCGAGCAGGCGGAGGAACTGATCCTTGTCGATCGTCTCGCGCTCGATCAGGATCATCGAGATCCGGTGCAGCTCGTCGATGTGCTCTCTGAGCACGCGCGTCGCCTCGCCGTGGGCTTCCTCGATCACGCGCAGGATCTCCTGGTCGATCTCACGCGCAATCTCCTCGGAGTAGTCTGGCTCGGCGCCCATCTCGCGGCCGAGGAAGGGCATGTCGTGGTTCCGGCCGAGCACGCGCGGGCCGAGCTTCTCGCTCATCCCGTAGCGCATGATCATCTGCTTGGCCGTCGCCGTGACCTTCTCGAGGTCGTTCGCGGCGCCGGTCGTGATCTCGTTGAAGACGATCTCCTCTGCAGCGCGTCCGCCGAGCGTCATGGCCAGGTTCGCCATCAGGTTCGCCTTCGTCGTCAGATAGCGATCCTCGCGCGGAAGCGAGATCGTGTAGCCGAGGGCCTGGCCGCGGCCGATGACCGAGATCTTGTGCACCTCGGACTCCTGGTCGAGGTAGTGGCCGACGATCGCGTGGCCAAGCTCGTGGTAGGCGGTGATCTTGCGCTCCTGCTCGGAGAAGAGGCGGGTCCGCTTCTCGGGGCCTGCGATCACGCGCATGATCCCTTCCTCGAGCTCGTCCTGCTGAATCGTCTTCTTGCCACGGCGCGCCGCGAGGAGCGCCGCCTCGTTGACGAGGTTCGCGAGGTCGGCGCCGGTGAACCCGGGCGTGCCCGCGGCGAGCGTGTCGAGGTCGATCTCGCTCTCGAGCGGCTTGCCCTTCACGTGCACCTCGAGGATCTTCCGGCGGCCGGTCCGGTCGGGACGGTCGACGACGATCTGCCGGTCGAAGCGGCCCGGGCGGAGCAGCGCCGGGTCGAGGATGTCGGGGCGGTTCGTGGCGGCGATCAGGATGACGTTGTCCTTCGTCTCGAACCCGTCCATCTCGACGAGGAGCTGGTTCAGGGTCTGCTCGCGCTCGTCGTGGCCGCCGCCGAGGCCGGCGCCGCGATGGCGGCCGACCGCGTCGATCTCGTCCACGAAGATGATGCAGGGGTTCGCCTGCTTGGCCTGCTCGAACAGGTCGCGCACGCGCGAGGCGCCGACGCCGACGAACATCTCGACGAAGTCGGAGCCGGAGATCGAGAAGAACGGCACACCTGCCTCGCCCGCGACCGCGCGCGCGAGCAGCGTCTTACCGGTGCCGGGCGGCCCGTAGAGCAGGACGCCCTTCGGGATGCGCGCGCCGAGCGCCTGGAACTTCTTCGGGTTCTCGAGAAACTCCTTGATCTCCTGGAGCTCCTCGACCGCCTCATCCACGCCGGCCACGTCCTTGAAGCCGATCTTGGGCGAGTCGGGCGTCATCCGCTTCGCGCGCGACTTGCCGAAGCTCATCACCTTCGAGCCGCCGCCCTGCACCTGGTTCATCAGGAAGATCCAGAAACCGATCAGCAGGGCGAAGGGCAGCAGCGAGATGAGAAGCGATCCCCACCAGGAGCCGCCGATCCCCTTCGAGTCGTACTTGACGCTGTTCGAGCGCAGGTCGCGCTCGAGCACCGGCACCGACTCCTGGCTCGGATAGTTGACCGAGATCTTCTTGCCGGCGGCCAGCTCGAGCGTCAGCTTCTGCTTGTTCGGATCGAACTTCGCTTCGGTGATCGTCTGAGGCTTGGTCTGGATGATCGTCCGGACCTCGGAGAGGGTCATCTTCTCCGTCTTGTCGCCCTGCCCGCGCAAGGTCATCGTCGCCAGCCAGACGACGGCGGCGATCACGATCAGGGGGAAGAGAGCGCTGCGAAAGAAGCGATTCAAAAGGAAGCCTCGAAATCCAGGGTAGCAGCCTGCATCGTGTCTACTTCGGCCCCTGGAGCCCGGTGGTTTAGGCCCCTTCGGGGATCAGTTCATCCGAAAGTACCGCAACGTACGGAAGATTCCTGTACCGCTCGGCAAAGTCGAGCCCGTAGCCGATCACGAAACGGTCGGGAATCTCGAAGCCGACGTACCGCACCGGAACGTCGATTTCGCGCCGCTCGGGCTTCGTCAGGAGCGCGCAGATCTCGAGCGAGGCAGGCCCGCGGGCTTCGAGGTTTCGCTTCAGGTACGACAGCGTGAGCCCCGAGTCGATGATGTCCTCCACGACGAGGACGTGGCGGCCCTCGATGTTGATGTCGAGGTCCTTCAGGATGCGGACGACTCCCGAAGAGTCCGTGGACGCGCCGTAGCTCGAGATCGCCATGAAGTCGACCTCGCAGGGCACGGTGAGGTGGCGCATCAGGTCGGCCATGAAGAAGACGGCGCCCTTGAGGACGCCGATCAGCAGCAGGTCGCGACCCGTGTAGTCGGCGGACAGCTCCTCCCCGAGGGCGGCAACACGGTCCTGAAGCGCGTCCCGGTCGATCAGGATCTCGCCGACCCCGGCCTCGAGCTCAGTCCCCGACGACACGCTCCGCTTTCACCCCCGGCGCATCGACGATCCCGGGCACCGCCACGACCTCGTCTCCGCGCACGACGAGGGGCCACGCTTCGCGCTCCGATCGGGGAATCTTGGCGTCGACGAACACGTCCTGGATTTTCTTCCTCCGACCCGCCAGCCGGTCGCCGGCGCGCCAGGCTCGTACCTTAAGGCCTACGCGGTCCGTGTCGATCCGCCACGGGCCCCAGCGCACCTCCCCGTTGCCGAGCGAGACTGGGCCGCGCTCGAGCCAGAGGCGGTCGTACTCCCGCACCGCCTGCACGCCATCGCCGAGGTCGATGCGCTTCGAGCCCTCCGGCGAGGCCAGCAGCTCGGCGAGAGCGGGTGGAAGGGTCGCGCGCTCCTCGAGCGCCCGGAGGAGGTTCGCGTCGGCGGCTGGATGAAGTTGCCTGAGCCGCGGGAGGATCTCGCGGCGGATCAGCCCCCGCGCCGTGTCCGCGTTCGACGAATCGGTCCGAAACGGCATCCCTACCGCGCGGCAGTACGCCTCGGTCTCCTCCCGCCAGAGCGGCAACAGAGGCCGAACGACCCCGTCTTCGCGCTTGGCCTTGATCCCGGTCGCGGCCCCGCTCGAGACGAGCCGGAACAGGACCGTCTCGACTTGGTCGGAGGCGGTGTGGCCGGTCGCTCGCAAGCGGTCGGCGGCGAACGAGTAGCGGATCCGGCGCAGCTCGTCCTCTGCGGGACCCGGGCGCGGCGGCAAAGCCGCCCCGCCCTCCCTCCCGGCATCGCGAGC
>JALZOQ010000303.1 GCA_030913835.1 Actinomycetota bacterium
CTCCGAGCTCGCGCGCGGACTCGAGCTGCGCGAGCGCGGCGCGAAGGACGACAAGACGTACCGTGTCCACAACAAGCTCGGCGAGCCGTGCCACGTCTGCGGCTCCCCGCTCGCGCGCGTCGACTTCGAAGAGCACACGATCTACTACTGCCCCGAGTGCCAGACGGGCGGCCGCGTGCTCAAGGATCGCCGCCTGTCGCGCCTGCTGCGCTAAGAGGGTTTGGCGGAATATCGTTCGTTGTCGGGGTGCGATGCTCGTTCCGAGGCCAGGACGCAGGGAACCCTGATAGCAGCGCTATCGGGGCGACTGAGGACGCCGCCTCGGGGCGAGCAGCGCGGCCCGACGACACAACTGTATTTCGCCAAACCCTCTTTACTACTAGCGGCGCGGGAGCCGGACGACCAGCACGGCGTCCTCGACAGCCACGGTGCCACCGAGTGCCTCGACGAGCTCCCGTCCGACCGCCGAGCCGAGATCCCGGAGCTCCTCCCCGAGCACGACCGGCGCCGCCTCCGCCGTGACGGGCCGGAGGCGGATCTCCGCGCCTGAGACCTCCAGCTGAACCGATTCGACCGGCCCGTGCCGACGCAGGCAATCCGCGAACCGGAAGAGCGCGCGCTCCAGCGCCTCAACGTCCATGTCCACGAGCTCGCCGGTACCCGACGCGTCCGTAGCCTCGACACGCGCTGCTGCGGACTGCGCCAGCGCGAGCGTGTCGATCTCCCTCAGCGCCGGGTCGTAGCGCCCACCGGCGATGCGCGCGGCGAGGCCCAGCTCCTCCAGGAGCTCCGCGAGCTGCTCGGAGGCGGCCGCCATCAGCCCGAGGTAACGCGCGAGCTTGTCGTCGACGCCCTCCAGCACCGTGAGCGTCTTTGCGAAGCCGCTGACCGTCGCGAGCGGCGTGCGCAGGTCGTGGCACGCCAGGGAGACGAGCCGGGGGAAAGACGTATCCTCAGAGGCAGACATGAGCGAGTCACGAAACCTTCTACAGGACGACCTGCAAGCCTCCCCGCCCGAGGTGCGCCTCGGTCTCTCGCGCGCCGGAGTGACCGGAGTGCAGAAGGCGATCCGGCTCCGACACGGCGACACGGAGAAGCTGATCCACGCCGACATCGAGTGCACGGTCGACCTCGACCCGGCCCGGAAGGGCGTGCACATGTCGCGCTTCCCGGAGCAGTTCGCGGAGGCTGTCGATGAGGTCGTGATCGGCGAAGCGTTCCTGGTCGAGGTGCTGGCCGAGCATGTCGCCCGGCGGATCCTGGGCCGGCAGGACGCCCTCCGCGCCGAGGTCAAGATCGTCGCGCGCTACCCGCTGGAGCGGCGGACGCCGGTCACCGGCCTTCCGACCCAGGAAATGGTCTCGATCATCGGGATCGCAGCGGCCTCGGGCACGGGGATCAAGCGAGTCGTCGGCGTCGAGGCGACCGGGATCAACGCGTGCCCCTGCGCGCAGGGGCTCGTGCGCGGCCGGGCGTCGGAGCGCCTGCTCGAGGCGGGCTTCGACGACGACGACGTCCAGCGCATCTTCGAGCTCGTCCCGCTGGCGACCCACAACCAGCGCGGGCGCGGCACCCTCTACATCGGAACGGACGTGCCCCTGAACGCCGAGGCGCTCGTGGACATCGTCGAACGCTCGATGAGCTCGCCCGTCTACGAGCTGCTGAAGCGACCCGACGAGCTCTTCGTGGTCGAGCACGCGCACCTGCAGCCGCGCTTCGTGGAGGACTCCGTTCGCGCGGCGCTGAGCGCGACCCTCGAGGCCTACCCGCAGCTCGACGACGGCGACTTCCTCTTTTCCCGGCAGGTCAACCTTGAGACGATCCACGACCACGACGTGCTCGCGGAGCGGTACGGCACGGTCGGCGAGCTGCGAAGCGAGCTGTCCGACGGCGTTCACCTCAGCCGGCACACCGACCTCCGCGACTGGCTCAGGTCGGCGTAGGGGGCGCGGGTGCCGCGGCCTTCCGGCGTCTGAGCTCGAAGCGGTTCTCGGTCCCGGCGCGCAGGCGGGCAACGTTCCCGCGATGGAGGACGAAGACGGCGACGGCCGCCCCCGTAGCGAAGCCGACGACTGACCACGGCTTCCCCGTCAGGTAGACCAGTACGGGCAGCGCGACGGCCGCGGCCAACGAGGCGGCCGACGAATAGCGCGTCAGGAGAAAGGCCGCGATCCACACCAGGCCCGCGCCGAGGGCCGCCCAGGGTGCGAGCCCGAAGAAGGCGCCACCGCAGGTCGCGACCATCTTTCCGCCTTTCTCGAAGCGCAGGAACAGCGGCCGCCAATGGCCGAGCATCGCCGCAGCGCCTGCGAGGACGCCTGCGAGATGCGAGACGAAGAGCACCGCGAGCAGCGCCGGGACGAAGCCCTTCAGCACGTCGAGCAGGACCACCGGGATCCCGTACCAGCGGCCGTACGTCCGCCAGACGTTCGTCGCGCCGATTCCGCCACTGCCGCTGCGACGGATGTCCTCGTGCTTCAGGACGCGCACGACCCAGTAGCCGAACGGCATTGAGCCGGCCAGATATCCGCCGACGACGGCCACGAGGGTCGGGAACAGGGGCGTCATCGCGCGGGCATCATGGCCACCGGCGCCACGTCCGGGGTCTGACCCCGGGGGTCGCTACTTCGCCGGGATCTGGTACTTCGACACCCAGTCGTTGATCGTGTCCCAGTCGAGATTGTCGAAGAACGCGTCGATGTAGGAAGCCCGGTCGGTCTGGTAGTCGAGGAAGTAGGCGTGCTCGTAGACGTCCAGAGCCACGAGCGGCGTCGCGTTCCAGATCGGATACGTGTTCTGCGTGTCGCCGAGGTAGTTGAAGAGCCGCCCCTCGTCCCAGTCGTAGGCGGTCCACGCCCAGCCGCGCCCGGCCATGCCGGTCGCCTTCAGGTCGGAGCGCCACGCCTCGACCGACCCGAAATCGCGCTTGATCAGCGAGCCGGCGAGGCCGGACGGGTCGCCGCCGTCGCCGCCCAGATGCTCGAAGTAGATCTCATGGTTCTTGATCCCGCCGATCGCGAACGACAGCTCCACCTTCAGGGCGCGGAGCTCGGAGTAGACCTGGTTCGAGCTCGCGAGCTCGACGTCGGCGAGCTTACCGAGGATCTCGTTCCGCTTCGCGACATATCCCTGGTAGAGCTTGTAGTGCGCCTCGACGGAGGCACGGGAGATGCGGTCGAGCTCATAGAGCTCCGGCTTGAGCTCGCGGGCGGTGATCTCTTCGAATTGGTAAGCGAGCGTCGCCACTCGACTCCTCTCTTGGCTACCTGGGCGGGCGGAGCATATCCTCGGTCCAACCGAAAGGAGCCCGACCATGCCCCTGCAGCTGCCACCGCTGCCGTACGACTACGACGCGCTCGAGCCGACGATCGACGCCGAGACGATGCGGCTCCATCACGACAAGCATCACCAGGCCTACGTCGACAACGCGAACAAGGCGCTCGAGGGAACCCAGTGGGCGGACCGGCCGGTCGAGGCCATCCTCGCCGAGCTCGACCTGCTTCCCGACGACAAGCAGGCTGCCGTGCGCAACAACGCCGGAGGGCATGCGAACCACACGCTCTTCTGGGAGATCATGGGCCGCGGTGGCGACGGCGAGCCGAGCGGGAAGCTGGCGGACGCGATCAACGACACCTTCGGCTCCCTCGACGAGCTGAGGACGCTGATGAACGATGCCGGCGTCAAGCGGTTCGGCTCCGGCTGGTCCTGGCTCGTCTGGGACGGCACCGGGCTCGCCGTCTACTCGACCGCGAACCAGGACAGCCCGGTCCTCAAGAGCTACGACGACGTCCCGCTGCTCGGCATCGACGTCTGGGAGCACGCCTACTACCTCAAGTACCAGAATCGCCGTCCCGACTACCTCGCCGCCTGGTGGGACGTGGTCAATTGGGACGCGGTGGCGGCACGCTTCGACACGGTTCAGTGACGGCGGTTCGGCAAGCGGAGCACGGGCCAAGCCCGCACTCCTCTTAGGCGGCAGCGCAAGCGACGCCTCGGACCGCCGTCCCGACTACCTCGCCGCCTGGGTGGGACGCGGTCAATTGGGATGCGGTCGCAGCGCGCTACGAACCGTTGAAGTAGGAGCCGGGGAGGCGCGCAGGCCTCCCCGACCCCAGATTCGAGCGTCAGCGGCGAGTGATCGGCTGCGAGCCGCTGTGGGACGAGAGGTAGCCTGGACCGGCCTGGTTGACCGTCAGGAACGTCCGGAACGAGTGCTTCCCGCGCGGAAGGCCGCGGACGCTGATCTTGAACACGCGTCCGCTGAGCGAGCCGAGCTTGAGGCTGCGGACGGTGATCCACTGACCGAACGGGCGGTTGTAGCGCTGGAGATAGACCGTGCGGCCCGCGAAGGAGTGGGCGCCGGCGCTCACCTGGGTCTTGAACCAGCCGTTGCGCGGCGGGCTGAGCGTCATCTTCGGGGCGACCTGGAGGGTCACGCCGCCTGCGACGGCGTTCTTCCAGTGGGCCTCGTACACGGTGAAGAGCTCGGGCGTGACGATGAAGCTGAAGCCGCCGCCGGTTCCGGTGAGGACGCTCGCGATCTGCACCGGCGAGGTTTGCGGATACGGCTTGGCGAAGATCGTCACGGTCTCGCCGGCCCTCTGGTTGTTGACGACACCGGAGAGCGTCACCTGCGTGCCGTAGGTCACGATCGGGATGGACGCGCCGAGCGTCAGCGACGGCGCTGGGCCCCTGACCGTGATCCGGCCGCGAAGGGCCGGCTTGAGCGCGTCGTGGTAGCGGAACGTCCCGGCGCGGCGGAACGTGAACGAGTATCTCGCGCCTGCCTTGAGAATCGGCGACGCGAACGTCCCGTTGTCCGCCACGAGCTGGTGGTCGGCTGTGTCAGCGTTCTGCCACGCCACGGTGTCGCCGAAGTTGATCGTCACGTTGCTCGGAGTAAAGCCGGACTTCGTGATCCTCACGGAGATGGTGGCGGCAGGAGCGGCGCCGGCCACGGCGAGCGCCAGTCCAGCCATGAGCGCGAGCAGCAGTCTGCGCATTTCGGATACCTCCTGTCGGGTGCCTGCCTAATGCCTGTACCCGTTGAAACGAACTCCTAGAGCCCCAGTTGCGGATCCGAACAGGATCTGTAAGGGCGCCAACAATTTCCGAACAGTTTTGGCCGTCGCCTGACAAGGACTGCTATAGCTCGCGCCGATGCGCGCGCTCGTCACAGGCGGTACCGGCCGCGTCGGGTCCCGAATCACGGCCCGGCTGGAGGCGGAGGGCTACCGCGTGCTCGCCGCCGGCCGGCGCGACGGCGACCTCTCGCAAGCCGGCCCGGCGCGGGCGCTCGTCGAG
>JALZOQ010000329.1 GCA_030913835.1 Actinomycetota bacterium
GGAGTACATCGCGCCGGTGGACCAGGGCATCCAGGAAGCGATGAACTCCGGCGTCATCGCCGGCTATCCGATCGTGGACGTTCGCGTCGAGCTGATCGACGGCTCGTACCACGACGTCGACTCGAGCGAACGCGCCTTTAAGATCGCGGGCTCGATGGCGTTCAAGGTCATGTCAGATCCGTACGTCGGCAAGCTCACGTACTTCCGCGTCTATTCCGGCCATCTCAAGGCCGGCGACCGCGTGCTCAACACGACGAACGGCAAGACCGAGCGAATCGGGCGCATCCTCCAGATGCACGCGAACCACCGGGAGGAGCGCGAGGACATCGGCGCCGGGGAGATCGCCGCGGGCGTCGGCCTCAAGCTGACCACGACCGGCGACACGCTCGCGGTCGAGAGCGCGCCGATCCAGCTCGAGTCGATGACGTTCCCCGAGCCGGTGATCTCGGTCGCCGTCGAGCCGAGGACCAAGGGCGACCAGGACAAGCTCGCCCAGGGTCTCCAGCGGCTGTCCGAGGAAGATCCCACCTTCGTCGTCTCGAGCGACGAGGAGACCGGGCAGACGCTGATCGCCGGGATGGGCGAGCTGCACCTGGAGATCATCGTCGACCGCCTCAAGCGCGAGTTCAAGGTCGACGCGAACGTCGGGCGCCCCGAGGTTGCCTATCGCGAGACGATCTCCAAGCCCGCCGAGAAGATCCGCGGCCGCTTCGTTCGGCAGACCGGCGGCTCCGGCCAGTACGGCGACGTCGTCATCAACCTGTACCCGCAGGAGCCCGGCGCCGGCTACGAGTTCAAGGACAAGATCGTCGGCGGCAAGATCCCGAGGGAGTTCATCGCCCCGGTCGACCAGGGCATCCAGGAAGCGATGAACTCGGGCATCATCGCCGGCTACCCCATCGTGGACGTTCGCGTCGAGCTCGTCGACGGGTCGTACCACGACGTCGACTCGAGCGAGCGGGCGTTCAAGATCGCGGGCTCGATGGCGTTCAAGGAGGCGGTCAAGCGGGCCAAGCCCAAGCTGCTCGAGCCGATGATGGCGGTCGAGGTGATCACGCCCGAGGAATACCTCGGCGACGTGATGGGGAATCTCAACTCGCGGCGCGGCCGCGTCGAGCACCTGGAGCCGCTCGGCAACGCGCAGGTCATCAAGGCGATGGTCCCGCTGTCGGAGATGTTCGGTTACGCGACCGACCTGCGCTCGATGAGCCAGGGCAGGGCAGAGTTCACGATGCAGTTCGACCGCTACGAGGAAGTACCGCAGTCCGTCCTCGCGGAAATCACGGAAACGACACAGTCGTAAAAGGAGAGCTGGAGGAGAGATGGCTAAGCAGAAGTTCGAGCGCACGAAGCCGCACCTGAACGTCGGCACCATCGGTCACATCGACCATGGCAAGACCACGCTGACTGCGGCGATCACGAAGGTCCTCGCAGAGTCCACGGGCGGCGAAGTGAAGACCTTCGAGGAGATCGACAACGCGCCCGAGGAGAAGGCGCGCGGCATCACGATCAACACGTCGCACGTCGAGTACGAGACGACCAAACGTCACTACGCGCACGTCGACTGCCCCGGTCACGCCGACTACATCAAGAACATGATCACAGGCGCCGCGCAGATGGACGGCGCGATCCTCGTGGTCTCGGCGGCCGACGGCCCGATGCCTCAGACGCGCGAGCACATCCTGCTCGCCCGCCAGGTCGAGGTCCCCTACATCGTCGTCGCGCTCAACAAGGCCGACATGGTCGACGATCCCGAGCTGATCGAGCTCGTCGAGATGGAGGTCCGCGAGCTGCTGTCGAAGTACGACTTCCCGGGCGACGACATCCCGGTGATCCAGGTCTCGGCGCTGAAGGCGCTCGAGGGCGACGCCGAGTGGACTCCGAAGATCCTGGAGCTCATGGAGGCGGTCGACTCCTACATCCCCGAGCCGACGCGCGACGTGGACAAGCCCTTCCTGATGCCGATCGAGGACGTGTTCACGATCACCGGTCGCGGCACCGTCGTGACCGGGCGCATCGAGCAGGGTCAGATCAAGTCGGGCGACGAGGTCGAGATCGTGGGCATCCACCCTGAGATCGCGAAGACCGTCGTCACCGGGCTCGAGATGTTCCTGAAGACGCTCGACTTCGCCCAGGCCGGCGACAACGCGGGCGCGCTCCTGCGCGGCACCAAGCGCGAGGAGATCGAGCGCGGCCAGGTGTTGGCGAAGCCCGGCTCGATCACGCCGCACACCGGCTTCAACGCCGAGGTGTACGTCCTCTCGAAGGACGAGGGCGGGCGGCACACGCCGTTTTTCAACGGCTACCGGCCGCAGTTCTACTTCCGCACGACGGACGTGACGGGCTCGATCAAGCTCCCGGAGGGCCAGGAGATGGTCATGCCGGGCGACAACACGAACATGGAGATCGAGC
>JALZOQ010000334.1 GCA_030913835.1 Actinomycetota bacterium
GTCCTCCGCCGCGTACCCCGGCGGGAAGCCCTCGCGCACGAGGCTCGTGTAGACCGGGCGCCGCCGCTCCTCGCCGTCGTAGTGCGGGCACGCGATGCCGGGGAGGAAGCCCAGGCCGTCGAGCAAGCCTTCGAGCTGCGGGCCGAACGAGTCGGTGACGCCGGCCTCGAACCAGCAGATCATCCCGGCGCTGACCCCGCACAGGACGACGCCGGCCTCCCACGCCTCGCGGAGCACGCGGTCGAGGCCGTGCACGCGCCAGATCGCGAGCATGTTCGCCGTGTTGCCGCCGCCGACGAAGATCGCGTCCTGCCCGAGCGCGAATGCCCGCAGATCCTCCGGCGGCCAGGGGAAGAAGCGCAGAAACGAGACCTCCGCGCGAGCCCGGAAGCCCTCGTACAGCTCCAACGCGGTCTCGGCGTCCTCCGCGCCCGCGGTGCCGACGAAGCAGATCCGCGGTCGCTCCTTGCCAGTCAAACCAAGGATGAAGTCCGCAAGCGGACGAGCCTCGTCGCCCGCGATCCAGCCGCCGCCTAGCCCGACGATGTGTCGGTCGCTAATCGTGCACCCGTGCGATCAGCTCCGGTCGTCGCAGAAGCTTGACCGCCGAGCCTCCGAGGCGCACGTCGAAGCCCGCGTCCTTCGGGAACAGCACCTTGTCGCCGGGCTCGAGCCCGCCGGGATCCGACCCGACCGCGGTGACGATTCCCGTGCGGCAGCCCGCCTCGTCGCTCGCCGGAATGATCAGTCCGCCGCGCGTCTCCGTCTCCTCGTCGGACGGCTCGACCACGATGAAGTCGTCGAGGGGCTCGAGCGAGAGGTCGATCCGACGCGGTTCCTCCAGCACTTCCCGGAAACGATACTGCCCTCGTGCGCGTCGGCGGACACGAAGTCACGGTGTCGAACCCGGACAAGGTCTTTTTCCCCGAGCGGGGCCTGACGAAAGGCGATCTCGTCGAGTACTACGTCGGCCTCGCCGACTCGGTGCTCCCGCATCTCCGGCGCAGGCCCTTTCACATGAAGCGGTTCACGGACGGAGTGGCGGGCGAGTTCTTCCACCAGAAGCGGGTCCCGAAGGGCCATCCCGACTACGTGGACGAGGTGCACGTCGAGTTCCCGAGCGGACACTCGACCGACTTCGCGATCGTCGACAACGCCGCCGCGCTCGCCTGGGTCGTCAACCTCGGCTGCATCGAGCTGCACACCTGGCACTCGCGCGTGCCGGACATCGAGCGTCCGGACTACCTGCTGATCGACCTCGACCCCACGACGGACGGCCAGTGGCCGTTCGTGCGCGAGATCGCGCTCGTCGTGCGCGAGGTGATGGACGAGCTGGGGCTCACGTCGTTCCCGAAGACGTCCGGCGCGACCGGGCTGCACATCCTCGCCCCGATCAGGCCGGAGCTCGTGTTCCCCGAGGTGCGCCGCTTCGCGAAGGCGCTGGCGGAGGAAGTGGAGCGGCGCGTCGGCGACCAGGCGGTTGCGACGACGACCTGGCGGGTCGCCGAGCGGGTCGGCGTCTTCGTCGACTTCGGCCAGAACGCGCGCGACCGCACGATCGCGAGCGCCTACTCGATCAGGCCCACGCCCGACGCGCGCGCGTCCGCGCCGCTCGCGTGGGAGGAGGTCCCGACCGTCGAGCCCGACGCGTTCACGCTCGAGACACTGCCCGCCCGGGTGGCGGAGGTCGGTGACCTGACCCGCGGGATGTGGCGAAGAAAGCGAAGCCTCGCCCCGCTGTTCAAGCGCTTGAAGCTGGATCCACCAGCTTAATCGCGCCTGCGCTGCCGTGGCGCCAGCAGGCTCTCGAACGTCGGGTCGCCCTTGCGCTTCGGCGGCCGAACCTCGCGCCACGTGCACTGCTTCGGATCCTTGTCGGGCCGGAAGCGCAGCAGCTTGGCGCCGTGCCGGAAACGGTTGCCCTGCACCTTGTCGAACGTCACCTCGACGGCGAGCTCGGGCCGGACGGCCGCCTCCTCCAACCCGCCGGAGCCCCAGCGGTTCGGCTCCGAGAAGCCGCGCTCGTCCGCCCCCTCGAGCAGCGGGAGCACGCGCTCGGCGATCTCGTCGTGGCGTTTCGCCCCGACCGCGCACGAGCCTACGTAGTCGAGCTTCCCATCCTTGCGGTACAGGCCGAGCAGGAGCGTTGCGATGCGCTTCCCCTTCTCCTTCCAGCGCAGCCCGACGACGACGCAGTCGGCGGTCTTGCGCTGCTTGACCTTGACGACGCCCTCTCGCGAGCCGGAGAGGTACGGCATGCCGAGCCGCTTCGCGACCACGCCGTCGAGCCCGGCGGCCTCCAGCGAGCCGAGCCATTCCTGCGCCTCGTCGGGATCCGTCGAGATGGGCGAGAGCCGGAAGCCTTCACCGTGCTCCTCGAGGGCCGCGCGCCGCTCCTCGAGCGGCAGCTTGTGCACCTTCTTGCGGTTCCAGAGCAGGAGGTCGAACGCGACGAACTCCGACGGGATCTCACCGGCGAGCCTGTTGACACGGCTTTCCGCCGGGTGGAGCCGCATTTGCATCGAGTCGAAGTCGAGGACGCCGTCGCGCGCGATCACGATCTCGCCGTCGAGCGCCGAGTGCGGTGGCATGAGCTCGCCGAGGGCGCGGAGCTCCGGGAAGTAGCGCAGGAGCGGGCGCCCGTTGCGGCTCCACAGCGCCAGCTCGCCGCCGTCGTTCTCGAGCACGCCGCGGAAGCCGTCCCATTTCGGCTCGTACTGCCAGGCGCCGCGCGGAAGCTCGGCGACGAGCTCGGCTTCCATCGGCGGGAAGGGGACGTTTGCGCCGGGCACCGCGTGGAACGCTACCCGGGATGGATCAGCTGGACGGGGTCTGGACGGTTGAGAGGACGGGAGGCGCCCTGCCGCCGATGGTCGGCGTGCGCAAGCGCATCGACGGGACGCGCGGAACGACGCTGGCGGGCCCCGTCGCGATGTCGTTCGAGGTGCGCGGTCTCGAGCTGCGCTACCGCACGCCGTTCGTCGGCCTCGTCGACGTCCTCGAGCCGGAGAACGGCGGCTTTCGCGGCCGCGCGACCCTCTTCGGCAGGGAGTTCGGCCAATTTCGACTGAGGAGAGTGACCGTGAACGAACAGCTGAAGGCGCAACTGACGAAGCACATCGACGAGGCGCATGCGATGGAGCAGAACGTGCTTCGCATGCTCGACTCGATGATCTCGACGACGGACGACCCCGACATCCTCCGCGACCTGCAGCAGCACAAGAGCGAGACGCAACAGCACGCCGACAAGATGCTCTCGCGACTGGCTGCCTACGACCTGTCGCCCTCTATGGTGCGGCAGGCGGGTGGGATCCTCGAGGCGCTTGCGAAGCGTCCCCTCGATCTCGTGCGCAGCGAGAAGGCAGGCCGCAACGCCCGCGACGGCTTCGCGACCGAGCACATGGAGATCGCGAGCTACGAGCTCCTGCGCCGGATCGCCGAGCGGGCGGGCGACGAGGAGACCGCTCAGGCGGCCGCGGAGATCATCCTCGAGG
>JALZOQ010000379.1 GCA_030913835.1 Actinomycetota bacterium
CTCCTGGTCGGCGTGTGCGTCAGGACGGCTCGGACTCCTCGGGCCCAGCACTTGGCTGGCCCGCGGACGGCTCGATCGCCGGCTCGGCGATCAGCTCAACTGCGACCTCGTCGGTGCGACCCGGCTCTCCTGCGTCGGCGATCGGCGCGACCGCGATCGAGTCCTCGACGATCGCGACGTCGCTCTCATTCGTCGCCTCGGCCGGAATCGCCGTCTCGTCGCCCGTGTCGACCTGCTCGTCGCCGCCCTCCTCGTCCTGCGGCGCCATTCCCGCAATCGGAATCGCGGCGCCGGCCGGCAGCGTCTCGCCTTCGGCCTCGCGCTTGGCGAGCTCCTGGTGGGCCGAGACGCCGCAGAAGCGCGAGCTCGAAACCGCGCCGTTCGGACAGCGCTTGCCGTTCGAGAGGATCGCGGCGCAGCGACCGGTGAAGTCGGCGTCGTCGCCGCCACCGTAGGCCGCGTCCGCCTCAGCCTGCGCGAACTCGGTGTCGGACTGGATGTCCACCTTCCAACCGGAGAGACGCGCGGCGAGGCGGGCATTCAGACCCTCCTTGCCGATCGCGAGCGCCAGCTGGTCGTCGGGGACGATCACGGTCGCCTCGCGCGTGTCGTCGTCGATGTAGACCTCGCGCACGCGAGCGGGCGAGAGCGCCTTCGCGACGAAGCGCGCGGGCTCGTTGTTCCACGGGATGATGTCGATCTTCTCGCCGCGGAGCTCGGAGACGACCATGCGCACGCGCGAGCCGCGGGGCCCGACGCAGGCGCCGACCGGGTCGACGCCCTGGGCGTGCGACTCGACGGCGATCTTGGAGCGATAACCCGGCTCACGGGCGACGCCGCGAATCTCGACGAGGCCGTCGGCGATCTCGGGCACCTCGAGCTCGAACAGCGTCTTGATCAGCTCGGGATCGCGCCGCGAGAGGATGACCTGCGGGCCCTTCGTCCCGGAGCGAACCTCGGTGATCACGGCCTTGATCCGCGAGCCTTGCTCGTAGCGCTCGCCGTCGACCTGCTCGGAGCGCGGGAGCAGCGCCTCAACCTTGCCGAGGTCGACGAGCACGTTGTTGCGGTCGCCCGCCTGCTGGACGATTCCGGTCACGACCTCGCCCTGGCGGTCGATGTACTCGTCGTACATCATTGCGCGCTCGGCCTCGCGAATCCGCTGCAGGATGACCTGCTTCGCCGTCTGCGCGGCGATGCGGCCGAAGTTCTCGGGGGTCACGTCCTCGCGCTTCACATCGCTGTCGGGGATGTCCGACCAGTCGATGTCGAGCTCGTCGTCGGAGATGAGCGTGTGCGAGCGCTCGCCGGTCTCGATCTCGAGCGCCTCCAGCTCCTCGAGCTTGCGCTCACGCGCGTCGTCGATCAGCCGCTCCTCCACGTCAGGCGGGAGCTCGATCGAGAAGACGCGGAAGTCTCCCTCGTCGTCGAGGTCGACCGTCGCGTGGCGCGACGCGCCGGGAATCTTCTTGTAGGCGGCGAGGAGCGCGTCCTCGAGCGCGTTGACCAGGGTGCCGCTCTCGATCCCCTTCTCGCGCTCGATCTCGCGGACGGCCTCGATGATCTCTTGCGTCATCTCTTCTTACCTGCTTTCCGGAGTCGCGATGAGGTTGCCCCGGACGATCGAGTCGTACGGGATTTCGATGGGCTCGTCGGCGGCCTCGGCAGCGAGCCGAACGCTGCGCTCGTCGGCGTCGACGATCTCGCCGCGGAAGCGCTTGCGGCCGCCGATCTCCTGCGAGGTGCGGACGGCGGCGCGCTTGCCGACGACGCTGCGGAAGTGCTCGGGCTTGCGGAGCGGCCGTTCGGAGCCGGGCGAGGAGACGTCGATGCCGTAGGTGCGCCGGAACGGGCCGAGCACGGCGGTCACGCGCTGGCAGAGGTCGTGGTCGACGCCCTGCGGATGGTCGATGAACACGCAGATCCGGCCGGGTCCAAGCAGCTCGACGGCGAGCACCTCGGTTCCCGGAATGCTCCGTTCGACCTGCTGCGAGATCTCGCGTGTCAGCTCCCTCTCCTTGTCGTGTGTTGCTGCCATGTCATAAAAAATGGGCCCGCAGGCCCACTTCGAGAACTGCTCGAAATGTGGTGTTTGCAGGATAGCAGGCGAGCTCAATCCAGCACGATCGTCAGCGGCCCGGCATTGACGAGCTCGACGTCCATCCGGGCTCCGAAGACGCCGCGTGCGACGGTCACGCCCTCGGCCGCCATCGCCGCTGAGAACTCTTCCCACAACGGCTCGGCCTCGTCGGGCGGCGCCGCCGCGGTGAAGCTGGGCCGGTTGCCCTTGCTCGTATCCGCGATCAGCGTGAATTGGCTGACCGAGAGGATGGACCGCCGGTGTCGAGCACGCTGCGGTCGAAGCGTCCGTCCTCGTCCTCGAAGACCCGCAGCCGCGCGACCTTCGCAGCGAGCCTGCGCACCGCCTCGGAGTCGTCGCCGCGTGCAATCCCGACGAGCGCGACGAGCCCGGACCCGATCTCGCCGCGAACGTCGCCGCCGACTCGGACGCGAGCCTCGGTGACCCGCTGGCAGACGACTCTCAAGCTCCGAAGGCTAGGGCTTCGGGCCAGTGCCGGGCGCCGGGGTCTTGCTCGGCGCCGGAGTCGCGGGAGCCTTGCCGACCGGCGCGCCCGTCGCGGTCGTCGCAAACGGAATCGCGTCCAGCACGTCCTTCATCTGCTTGATCAGCGCCACGACGGCGGGATCGGCCGCGAGCGTCGCCTGGGGTCCCGGCACCAGTTGGTTGAGGAGCGCCTGCGGGACGTAGGCGGTTGCGATGAGGCCGTTGTCGATGAGCGCGCCGGGATAGAGAGCGCGCTGCCGATCGAGCGCGAACCGCTCGTCGATCACCTCGTCGATCGCCTCGCCGGCTGCCTGGGCAGGCTTGCTGACCGCTGCGGCGGGGCGACGGGTCTTGAGCAGCGCCACCATGCCGCTCTGCAGCCCTGCGAAGGCGGTGCTCGCTCGCGCAGCGGCCCCGTACTTCGCCCGCTCGCCCAGGAAGGGCGACGTGGGCGCGAGCCCGTCGAGCACCCGGTCGCGCGCGAGCATCAGGTGGATCCCCTCGTGAAAGAGCTCTTCCGACAGGCGGAGCTCCGGGTTGACCTGTTTCGGCGGAGGTGCCTGGATGTGGATCGGCAGCCGCTGGCTGAACTTCGGTCGCGTGGCGGTGCCGATGTCGGTGGGAGGAATGTTGTCGAACTGCGCAAGCGCGCCCGCGCTGACCCCGCCGACGATCAGCTCGAAAGAGAACTCGAAGTCGACGCCGGTGAGCGTTCCGCCGGGCGGAGCGTTGATGGAGACCGAGGGCAGCGCGACCGCGCCGCCGACGCGACCGCGCTTGAGCACGTCGAACAGCGGCGTGCTTCGCGACGAGATCAGTGCGACCGCGTCGTCGTAGAGCTTCTGGCTGACCGTCCCGGCGGCGGGAGTCGTTGGCACGGGCGTCGGCGGCACGGGCGACTGTTTCGTAG
>JALZOQ010000026.1 GCA_030913835.1 Actinomycetota bacterium
CCCCTGCACCGTTCCGTTGTGGTCGGAGCGAAAGACGAACTCGATTGGCCGCCTGAGAGCAGCCTCGATCTGCGTCATGCTCCTGCACTGGCGGAAGCCGATCAAGTCGAGGTTCGCGATCTCGCGCAGCGGCGGCGGCGAGCCGCGGTCGGCGAGCGGAGAGTCGGCGGGAACCACGAGGAGCCACGGGTCGCGAAGGAGCTCCACGAACTCGAATGGGCCCTCGGTAAGAGGCAGGTCGGCGAACGTCAGGTCGAGCTCGCCGCGCTCGACGAGCTCGAGCAGCTCCTCGTCCGACGCCGATTCGGTGAGCGCGACGTCGACGAGCGGCCAGGACGCAGCGAAGCGTCGCATCAGCTCCGGCAAGATCCGCTGGCCGATGCTCTGGTAGATCCCGACGCGGAGCGTGCCGGCCTCGCCGTCGCGGAGCGCGGTGAGATCCGCCTGGGCGGCCGCGATGCGCGCGACGATCGCCTCCGCGTGTCGCAGAAGCAGGCGGCCGGCCTCGGTGAGCGAGACCGGCTTCGGGCCTCCGGGACGGTCGACGAGCTTCTCGTCGACGATCCGCTCGAGCGTTGCGATCTGCTGGCTGACGGCCGACTGGGTATAGCCGAGCGCGGTTGCGGCACGGCCGAACGAGCCCTCGCGCGAGACCGCTTCGAGAGCCGCGAGATGCCGCAATTCGACGCCTAGCCAACGATCAGGTTCCATAATCAAAGACAATCATACCTGGATTTGACCTAATCATGTTTCACGCCGATCATGAGTGCATGACGTTCATCCTCTTCCTCATCGCAGTGCTCGCGATCGGGCCGCTGGCCGTGCTGACCGGGGAGACCCGGTACGACGACCGTGACCGCCGCGGCTGGTTCCCCGGCGCCCGCCGGCACTAGGCCGCCGCTGCAGCCTGGCGGCGCTACGCTCCCGCCATGAAGAGCTTCAGCCTGCGCTCGGTGAAGCTCCGCTCCGGGGAGGAGCACCGCGACGCCGTCGAGCTCGAGCTCGCTCCGCTCGAGCTGGCCGGCCAGCGCTACGTGTTCGTGCCCGCAGAGGTGCCCGCCGAGCTCGCGATCAGCCGCGCGTCGACCGGGACCGTGTTCCAGCTCGGCTTCGACGCTCGCCTCCACGGGCCCTGCATGCGCTGCCTCGAGGACGCCGCGCTCGACGTCGCCATCGCCGCGCGCGAGTACCAGGCGACGAATCCCGGCTCGGACGACGAGCTGAAGACGCCGTACCTGGCCGACGACAATCTCGACCTGGCGGCCTGGGGACGCGATGCCGTGATCCTCGCCCTGCCGGACAAGATCCTCTGCCGTCCCGATTGCGCGGGGCTCTGCCCGGTGTGCGGGCGCGACCTGAACGTCGAGCCGCACGAGCACGAGGAAGAGCAGAGCGACTCGCGGTGGGAAGCCCTCGCCGAGCTTCGTGACCGGCTCTGAGGCGCCGCTTGCGGTGCCGACCGACCGGTCGACCCGAATGAACGCTCACCGCACCGGCTCTAACCCGGCCAGAGCCCGGGTCGTCATCGTCGAGGACGGCCGGGTGGCGCTGATCAAGCGCGTCCGCGAGAGCCGGACGTACTACCTCTTCCCGGGCGGTGGTGTCGAGGACGGGGAGACGCCGGAACACGCCGCGATCCGCGAAGCCCACGAAGAGCTCGGCGTCGACGTCGAGCTCGGCGAGCCGCGCTACGAGGAGGACTTCGACCGCTCGCGCTTCGTCTACTTCGACGCCCGGATCGTCGGCGGCGAGTTCGGCACCGGCCTCTGGCCCGACCACGCCGAGCGAGACGCGGAGGCGCGCGAGCGCAGCGGCACGCACGAGCCGGTTTGGACGCCGATCGACGAGCTGGACAGGCTCGACGTTAGGCCCGCGGCCCTCGTGAAGCTGCTCAGGGCGTAGCTATACTCCGCAGCCGCTCATGGCTGTCCCCAAGAAGAAAACCTCCAGGGCCCGTCGCGACAAGCGCCGCGCGCAGCACTCGATCGATGCGCCGCGCGTGAACCTGTGCCCGAATTGCGGCTCGCCGACGAGGCCGCACCGGATGTGCCCGACCTGCAAGACGTACCGCGGGCGCGACATCGAGCCAATCCGCACCACGGCTCCGTAGCCCGATGATTCGCGTTGCGGTCGACGCCATGGGCGGGGACCGCGCGCCCGAAGAAATCGTCGCCGGTGCAGTCGACGCTCGTGCACCCGAGCTCGAGCCGATTCTCTTCGGACCCCCGAGTCTCGATCCGCACGGACTGGCGCTCGTCGAGGCGCCGGACACGATCGGAATGCACGAGAAGCCCGCCGAGGCCGTTCGTGCGAAGCCGAACAGCTCGCTCGTTGCCGCCGTCCGCGCCGTCGCGGAGGGGCGCGCCGACGCGGTCGTCTCGGCTGGGAACACAGGCGCGATGCTGGCCGCGTCGTTCCTCGAGCTGCGCCGGCTTCCCGGCGTGACGCGCCCGGCGATCGCAGTTCCGATCCCCGCACGTCGCGGTCCGTCCGTGCTGATCGATGCGGGCGCGAACGCCGACGCTCGGCCCGAGCATCTGCTGCAGTTCGGCCACATGGGCGCGATCTTCGCCGAGGAGATCCTCGGCATTTCGCAGCCCGAGGTCCGGCTGCTCTCGATCGGCGAAGAGCCGGAGAAGGGCAATCACCTCACCCTCCAGGCACACGCTCTATTGGCGGAAAGCGACCTCAACTTTGGGGGCAACGCGGAGGCCACCGACCTGCTCAAGGGCGCCGCCGACGTCGTCGTGACCGACGGCTTCACCGGCAACGTCGCGCTCAAGCTGATCGAGGGCACGATCCGCGAGCTGCTGGACGCCCTGCGCGATCAGATCACCTCGACGACGCGGGGGAAGCTCGGCGGCCTTCTGATCCGCCCCGCGGCGCGCGCCCTGCGGACTGAGCTCGATCCCGACACCTATGGCGGCGCGTATCTCCTCGGCCTGCGCGGCGTCGTCGTGATCGCCCACGGGAACTCGAGCAGTCGCGCGATTGCGAACGCGATCAGGCTCGCCGCGCGTGGTGTCGAGCATGACGTCGTCAGCCGATTGGCCGAGCGACTTCCTCAGCGTGCTAAGGAACCTCTGACGAAATGAAGCGCTATGCCGCTGGGCCGCGCCGGGCGGCCCGAGCCGGCGTCCTCAGTCGCCCCGATAGCGCTGCTATCGAGGCTCCCTGCGTCCTTGGCTCGAACCACCCGCCGCACCCCAGCGACGAGCCGTCATTCCATCAGAGGTTCTAGGCCAATGTATGATCGGCGCGCTCTCGGCCCCAACGACCAGATCGAGGTGAGATGGCAGCGTCCCGCGAGGAAGTGTTCGAGCGCGTCAAGGAAGTCCTGACCGAGCAGCTCGGCGTCGACGAGAACGAGATCACCGAGGAGGCGTCCTTCCAGGAGGATCTCGACGCGGACTCCCTCGACCTGGTCGAACTGATCATGGAGCTCGAGGATCAGTTCGGGATCAAGATCTCGGACGATGATGCCCAGAAGATCCAGACCGTCGGGCAGGCCGTCGACTACGTCTCCACGCACCAGTAGCAGTCCCGGAACGGGCGATCCGAGCGAGCTCGGGCGCCTGATCGACGACCTTCCGCCGGAACGGCTCGAGCCGGTCTTCACTCATTCCTCATGGGCGCCCGATCGCGCGTCCTCCTACGAGCGGCTCGAGTTTCTCGGCGACAGCGTGTTGGAGCTCGCGGTCGCGCGCGAGCTGTACGAGCGCTACCCGGACTTCTCGGAAGGCCGGATGGCGAAGATTCGCTCGCACGTCGTCTCGCGCGCGAGCTGCGCGGTGGTTGCGCGGGAGCTTGGGCTCGGCGCGCGGCTCGCCGATCAGGGCAAGGACGTCCCGGCCGAGGAGGTCGACCGGCTCACGTCGAACAAGAACGTCCTCGCGGCGCTGCTCGAGGCGGCGCTCGCCGCGCTCTTCCTGGAGCGTGGGTTCGAGGCGATCGAGCGCGCCGTCGTGGCCGCGTTCCAGTCTCGAATCCAGTACGCGCTGACGACGCACGTCGATCACAAAACCGAGTTGCAGGAGGCGCTCGCGCGGCGCGGGCTGTCGGTCAACTACACCGTCCTCGACGTCGACGGCCCTCCGCACGAGCGGCGGTTCACGTGCGCCGCGGTGGTCGACGGCGAGCAGCGCGGTGTCGGCACCGGCGACTCGAAGAAGGCCGCCGAGCAGGAAGCGGCCAAGCAGGCGTTCCAGGCGCTCGGCCTCGAGGCCGAGCCCGCCTAGGCGCCGACTCGGCGGCGCCGTCTCAGGACGTGCGAGCTCGCTCGCGCGGCCGTCTGCGCTCCCTCATCGAACCGATCGAAGCGCTACCCTCAACGCCTTAAGCGAGGAGCTGCCTGTGGAGTTCCTGCGTCGCCGGAGAGGGCGAGGCGCCGAGCTCGTCGCGAAGCAATGTCCTCAGCCGCTCGTACACGTGCAGAGCCTCCGCCGAGTTCTCGCGGGCCCGAAGCACCTCCATCAGAGCGCGGTAGCCGGTCTCGCGGTAGGGAGCGCGCTCGACGAGGATCCGACCGGCGCGCTCGGCGGTGTCGAGCTCGGCTCCGCCGATCCGCACGCAAGACTGTGCCGCGAGCTCGAGCGAGCGGAGGTACAGCTCCTCGATCCGGCGCCGGAGACCGTCGATCCACGGCGCGTCCTCGCCGGGCAGGAATCCTCGTGCGCAGACGTGTTGCGCGACCCGCGCCGGCCCCCACGCGTCCGCCCACGCGCCCCGGGCGACCGCCGACTCGGCGCGGTGGACCGCCTCCGTGGCGGCTTCGAGATCGACCCAGGCATCAGGCGGGAGCGCAAGGCGAACGCTGCCGCGCCCTTCGAGCGGCACGACGCGACGGAGCTTCGAGAGGAGGGGCG
>JALZOQ010000028.1 GCA_030913835.1 Actinomycetota bacterium
GGCCCCTCCCGCGCGTCGCTCGTCGCCGGGCTGAAGGAGCTGACCGGGATCGTCGACAAGCTCCCCGACGACCTCAAAACGTCGCTGACGCCGAAGCTGAAAGAGATCGGCGCCCTGTTCGCGAAGATGGTCACCCCGGACGACCGCCGCAAAGTCCTCGCGCAGATCAAGGCGCTTCGGAAGGAGGCCGCGGACGAGATCGGCAGGTTCGCCGACGACGCCTGGAGCCGTGTCCGCGACGCCGTGTTGAACGCGTTCGACCAACGCTACACCGGCCGGATCGCAGGCAACCGCGAGTTCGCAGGGACACGCCTCGGACGGGCGCAGGCGGCGAAGCGCGGCGACATCGCAGGCGGCCAGATCGCGGCGGCAGAGGCGGGCGGCCTGACCCCTGCGATGCAGACGATCAAGACGCGCGGCCAGGCCGTCCTGGACGCGTGGGATCAGGTGCGCGGCGCAATCGTGATGGGCGGCGGGCAGGGCGGCCTCGGCCAGATCGAGGGGGCCGTTGACGCGCTGGCGGAGGCGCAGTCGCAGTTCGACGGGATCGGCGGCGAACTCACCGACGCCGAACAGGCATACCTGACCGCATGGCAGACGATGATCGAGTCTGCGAACACGCTCGGCGAGGCCGCGTTGGACGACTACCAGAAGGACGCGGAGAACCGGGCCAGGATCGCCCGCAAGAGCCTCGAGCCGAAGCTGAACAAAGTGTACGCCGACCTCCGCGCCGGGAAGATCACGTTGCAGCAGGCGCAGACGGCGATCTCGGAACTGCTCGCCCCGTTCGGCCTGTCCCTCGCCGATCTGGGCGATACGCTCGACACGTCGGAGCTGACGGACGCGCTCGGCGCCCTCACCGCCGCGATCGAGTCGCTGACCGGCCTGCTCACCAGCGGCGGCGGCGGGGCGGCTGGGCCGGATCCTCGGGCGTTGCCGGTGCCGGGACGGCCCGGCGGCGTGCAAGGCGTGGACGCGTTCCAGGTGTATCCGTCGCAGCTCGTCGCCGCCGGCGGCGGGCAGGCGGGGCCGCAGTTGGAGGCGGTCGTGAACTTGACCGTGAACGGCCGGGTCGAGCTGGACGGGCAGCAGGTCGGGGTCCTCACGTTCGAGCCGATCCGCAACGAGGCTGTCCGGTTCAAGCGCCGCACCGGCCTGGACGCGTTCACCGTCTAGATGCCCGCCAACCTCGCCACGCTACCGCCGCCGATCGTCGTCGAGATCGACTGGGCCCACGACCCGCTCGCGCTCGCCTACCGCACCGTCGTCCTCGCCGCCGCACCGTACACCTGGGGCCGGTTGCAGGAGACGAGCCCGACGACGGCGCTCACGGACGCGTCCGGCAACGGCCGCACGATCACACTGGCGTCCTCCGCGAACAACACGTACGGGCAGACCTCGCCGATCACCGGCGAGACGGCGGACAAGGCGTTCAAGTTCACCGGCGCGAACCGCGTCACGCTCGCCACCCCCGGCAGCGGCGCCGGCGAGGCGTACGACGCCGGACTCACCGCCGGAGCCAGCCTGGAGCTGTGGTTCTACTGCCCCGCCGCCTATCCGGCGGCGACGCGGTTCCTGCTCGGCGGCGGCGGCGTCAGCTACTCGCCCTCACTTGAGTTCGGAACGACCGGAATCCTTGAATGGGGCGACGTGTCCGCCGGCCTCGTGACGCAGGACACTGGAGCTGGCGGCCTCGTGACCGCCGCCAACGCGGTCGTCAAGAACGCCTGGAACCATGTCGTCATCGTCGTCGCAGGAACCGCCACGACCTCCATGAGCTACCTGTACCTGAACGCGGTCCTGAAGGCGAGCGGCACGAACCTGAAGACGACGCAGCCGACCGCCGAGCATCCGCTCATCAACAACCTGCTCGCGACGACCGCGTTCTTCGGCAACAGCGGCGTCGCCGGCGAGACGTACACCGACGGGGCCGTCGACGAGCCCGCCGTCTACAACTACCCGCTCACCGCGACCGAGATCGAACGCCACTACGGCGCCATCACATCGAACTACTACACCGCCGACACGTACACGAACATGACCTCGCTCGCGCGCCGCCTAGAGTTCAGTCGCGGCCGGCAGCGTGAGCTCGAACGCGTCGAAGCCGGCACCCTCACCGCGAGGTTCCGCGACACAGGCCGCGACCTCGAACCCGAATGCGCCAGCAGCGACTACTACCCGAATGTGCTGCCCGGACGGAAAATCCGGTGGCGCGTCCCCAGCCCCGCCACCGACCTGTTCACCGGCTACACCGAAAACAGCCCGCTCACCTGGCTCCAGCGCGGCGCCCTCGTCGACACACGGGCGTTCGACGCGCTCGGCGCCCTCGCGACATGGACCGTCACTGGCAGCTACCCCGCCGAACTGACCAGCGCCCGCATCACGAAGATCCTGAACGCGGTCGGCTGGCCGACGGCAGACCGGACGCTCGACACCGGCCTCGAGACCGTCGCCGCCGCCACACTCGACAACGAGTCGGCGCTCGCCCATTTGCAGTTGATGGAGGAGAGCGAGAACGGGATGTTGTTCGCGGACGGGTCCGGAAAGATCGTGTTCCACAACCGCGACCACCGCACCACCGCCTCACGGTCGACGGCGTCGCAGGCGACGTTCGGCGACGCCGTCCCGTACGGGACGGAGCTGCCGTACGTCGGGCTCACCCCGAGCTTCGACCTGCTGAAGGTCGTCAACAAGGTCACGGTCGCCTGGAACAGCGGCGTGGTCGTCGCGACCGACTTCGCGAGCCGCGGCCGGTACGGGGAACGCACCCTCCCACGGACGACGGCGTTGTCGACGTCAGCGGCCGCCACGGCGCAGGCGGCGGCGATCCTCGCCTACCGCAGCGCCCCCCGCCTCCGTTTCGACTCGATGCGGATCGAGCCGATGCGCGACTCCCGCCTCGCCGCCGTCGTGCTGGCGCTGCTGCCGGCCGACCGGGTGACGGTGAAGGCGCGGCCCGCCCGCGACCATGCCGTGATTACGAAGGCCTGCTTTGTGGAGCGGATCTCGCATGTGTTCGACAACGAGTCCCGGATCAGTTGGTCCGTCGACCTGGCCCTGTCGGCGGTCTAAGCCGCGATGCCGTTGACGCAATCCGAGGTGGCGCTCGACACGGCGGAGTACACCGACTGGCTCGACGTGACCTGGGACGACGCCGGAGGACGGTCGCAGACGCTGCGGCGCGTGTGGAAGGCTGGGACGGCGGGTGCGAACGAGTCCGGGTTGCGTGCGGCGGTCACGGCCGAGATCGACGCGCTCGTCGCCGAGGCGCGGGCGCTCACGACGGAGGCGACACGGCTCCGCGACCCGGCCGTGACGTTCACGACGATGCAGCTCCGCACCAACCTGGCCCGCCTCGCCGACGACACCGCCCGCCTCGGTCTGGATGTGGCGCGGCTTGCTCAGCTTGCGGTGAGGAAGTTCGACCAGCCCGGCCCGCTTCCGTAAGACCATCGGTTCCGATACTGGAGGCGTGCGCGCCATCTGGATAGACGAAGGGTCCGACCCCGACTACCCGCGGCTGACCAAGCACGGGATCACCGACTTGTACTTCTCCCCCCGCGTCGACCAAGGCCACCCGAAAGACACAGTCGACGCCGCGCGCGCGCAGGGCTTCACGGTCGGCCTGTACCGCGCCCTCTCCTGGGACGACACCCTCTCCGGCAAGGACTGGGCGAAGCTGCTGAGCGGCGACGTGGCCCGGTTCGTCGGCGGCGACGGCAAGGGCATCGGGGTCCAGCTCGGGGTACAGGCGAACGTCGAGACGCACGACATGGCTTGGTGCGCCGAGTTCCTCCGCTGGTGGCGGCTCTACCGTCCGCTTAGGGAAACGTCGTGGACGATGGAGGGCTTCCAGGGCGGACTGCTGAAAGACATCCGCTTGCAGATCCTCGCGTCCCGCGTCGACCTGGTGCCGCAGTGTTACGGCGGCGCGATGGAGCCGTGGGACACCGCCGGCACCGTCAAGGAC
>JALZOQ010000035.1 GCA_030913835.1 Actinomycetota bacterium
CGAGCTCGTCCGCCTCGACCGGACGCACGAAGCCGCCGGGCGTGATTCGATCGAGCGCGGCGAGGTCGCGGCTGCCGTCCTGAACGGCGGCATGGCGACGCGGTTCGGCGGTGTGGTGAAGGGAATCGTCGAGGCGGTGGACGGCCGCAGCTTCCTGGAATGGAAGCTGCTCGACGCGGAGCACGCCGGTATCCCGATGGTGGTGATGAACAGCTTCGCCACGGACGAGGCCACGCGGGAGTTCGTCTCGGCCCTCGAGGTTCCGCCGCCCCTGTTCTTCACGCAGTCCGTCTCGCTGCGCCTGAACCCCGACGGGAGCCTGTTCGTCGACGCCGACGGAACGGCGGCGCCCTACGCGCCCGGGCACGGGGACTTTGTCGCGTCCCTGCGGCGGGAAGGCATCCTCGAGGAGCTGCGAGCGCGCGGCGTCCGCCTCCTGCTCCTGTCGAACGTCGACAACCTCGCCGCGCGCGTCGATCCCGCCGTCGTCGGTGCGCACCTCGCTGGAGGTCGGCCGGTCACGCTCGAAGTCACCGAGAAAGCGCCCGGCGACACGGGCGGTGCGCCGGCGCTCGTCGACGGGCAGCCCATGGCCGTGGAGGGCTTCCGCTTTCCGTCGGACTTCGACCAGGACCAGATTCCCGTCTTTGCCACGAACTGCTTCGTCTTCGACGTCGACGTGCTCGACCGCGACTATGACCTGACCTGGCTCTACGTCGAGAAAGAGATCGCGGGGCGCCGCGCAGTCCAGCTCGAGCAGCTCGTGAACGAGGTGACGCGCTTCCAGCCGACGACGTTCGTTCGGGTGCCGCGTACGGGCCTTCAGGGTCGCTTCTTCCCGGTCAAGACGCCCGCGGACCTCGAGGCCGCGCGCGAGCCGCTGCGGGAGCTCTTGCTGATTGGGATGAAGGAATCGAGCCAGGACCCACGCGAACACCCCTCGTTCGACCGGGCCAAGTGGTTCCTGCTCGCGGAAGCGGTGAGCGATGTTCAGGGCATCTGGGAACCGCTCTGGCTCTTCCGCGGCGGCCTCGACGATCTGATCCCGCTCCCGAGGCTTGACGAAAGCGGGCAGCAGCTCTGGGCGGAGGTGATTCTCCGCGAGCTGTATGAGGCAGGACTCATCGCTTTCTTCCGGTCGTCTTGGGTCGGCGATCAGCCTGCCGACGCTGAAAACGACGCACTTCGCTTGGACGCGGCAGGAGTGGAGGCTGCACTAGCGAGCGATCACTGGCGAACTGTGCCGGTAGGCGATACGCACATTTGGTTCACGGTTACGCCCCAAGGCGAGGAGACCTACTACGCATTGCCACCTCAGGACGCCTCGACCGGCGCCGACACGGTGTTTTCACGCCTCCGCGAACGGTGGTTTCTCTGGCGCCGGGCCAACCGCACCCGTCGAGATTGAACGCCCGCGCGGACCGGGCGTGAGTTCGCACGGTTTTGTCACAGGTTAAGCACAGCGCCGCGCCTACGCTCGGTAGGTGCTTGAGCTTCTGCTCCCGCAGCGCTGTGTCGTCTGCGCCGCACGCGGAGTGCAGGTTTGCGAGCGCTGTCGAACCGGTCTGCCGCGCATCGCGCCGCCGTTGTGCAACCGCTGCGGCGCGCCAACGTCGTGGCCGGTGAACCGCTGCGCGGAGTGCTCCGGCCGCCGGCTCGCGTTCGCGTCTGCACGTGCGGCGGTCGCATACGACGACGCCGTCCGCACGCTCGTCGGCGCGTGGAAGGAGAAGGGCCTGCGGCGACTGGTGCGTCTCGCCGCCAACAGCGTCGTCGAGTTTCTGGATCGGCCTGAGGGGACGCTTGTCGCGGTTCCGGCAGACCGCGATCGCAGCCTAAAGCGCGGCCACGAGCCCGCAACCCAGCTCGCTCGCGACCTCGCGTGTCGGTGGGAGCTCCCGTTCGAGCCGATCCTGCGCCGAACCCGCCCCGGCGACAGACAGCGTGGGCTCTCAATTCGCGAGCGGCGGGCGAACGTCCGAGGCGCGTTCGTGGCCGCCGAGGTGCCCTCCCGCGTCGTGCTGGTCGACGACGTCTACACGACTGGAGCGACCGTCAACGCGGCCGCGTCCGCGCTTCGAAAGGCGGGCGCCCGCCGTGTGGACGTCGTCACCTTCGCCCGCACGATCCGCATCCGCTAGATTCGTCGGCGAGCGACCTCGGGAGGCGTAGATGCGACTTCAGGTGAAGGGCCGGAACGTCGAGGTCAGCGATTCGATTCGTGAGTACGCCGAGCGGAAGCTCGGGAAGCTCGACCGCCTGCTGAACGACCTGACCACTGTCGAGCTCGAGCTCGCCGTCGAGCGCAACCCGTCGATCGCCGCGAACCAAGTCGCCGAGGCCACGATCTTCACCAAGGGCCCGGTGCTCCGCGCCCGCGAGGCCTCGGGAGACATGAAGGCGTCGATCGACCAGCTGACGGAGAAGCTCATGCGCCAGGTGAAGCACTACCGCGAGTCGCGGCAGGATCACCGCCGCGGCCGGGGCGCCCCCGCCGACCCAGGAGGATTCGTGATCGACGACGGAGCGGAGCCGCAGATCGTCAAGACGAAGCAGTTCGCGGTCAAGCCGATGAGCGCCGAGGAGGCGGTCCTGCAGCTCGAGCTGATCGGACACGACTTCTTCGTCTTTCAGAACGCCGACTCGAGCGACGTGAACGTCGTCTACCGCCGCCGCGAAGGTGGCTACGGGCTGATCGAGCCTCAGACCTAGGGGGGAAGAGCCTGGTGTTCGATCCGGGTTCCCGGTGGAACGAGGTTGGCATCCACGGGCTCCACCGGACGCGCGAATGGGACGCGGTGGTCTCGGCCGAGGCGCCGGATCTGACCACGGCAGAGGTGTGCTTCGTCGCGGCCCCCGACGGCGTGCTGATCGTCGATGAGGAGGTCGCAACCGGCTCGCTGACGCCGCTCGCCCTGGCTGTCGAGGAGACGATCGACCGGCCCTATCGAGCCCACGGGATTCGCCGCAGCGGCCCCGTCTGGACAGTCGGCGCGCTGCGGATCGAGGTCATAGAGCTCCCGGCGAGCGTCGAAGGCGAGGAGCTCGAGCTGGTCGCGCGCGAGGGTCAGCGTGTGCTGCACGTCGACGGCAGGCCGACGTTCGAGATTCCACGCGAGCTGACAGCGCTCGCGCCCGGAGACGGCGACTACGTGATCCGCGCGCGCCGGCTCGACGACACGCTCTGGGAAGCTGACGTGGATCGTCTGTAGCTAGGCGGCGCAGGTCGCGCCCAGCCCGCGAGCTTCGCGGGCGATCACGACCGACGCGGAGCGAGTCTCGGCGAAGGCGGCGCGCGCCTCGGGAAGCTTGCGGGCGAGCACGGCGTTGTGGAAACGGTCGACGGCGTCAACGCGGGCCTGCGCGGCGGTCACGAGCCTGTGGAAGGGCTGCCCGCCCGCTTTGGGCGGCACGATCTGGCGGACTGAGTTCGCGAACGCGGCCTCGGCGAGTCGGCGTGCGCCGAAGCTCGCCAGGTACGCGCTTCGCGTCCGGGGGCTCTTCAGCCGCCGCAGGTCGTTCTCCCTCTCCGTGCACGCCGCCTCGACGCGATGGACGAACGCCACGCGCTCGCGCCCCGTCTGCCTCGCGCCCGGCGGCGGAGGAACCTCCGTGGTGACCGGAACGGGAGTGCTCTCCAGCTTCGGCTCGGTCTCCCCTACTTCGACGCCGACTTTGAGGACCTCGCCGCGGGGCGACGAGTACGAGCAGACATAGTCCCAGCCGCCGTTCGAGGCGTTGCACGAGTATGGCCCTGCCCCCGGGTTCCGGCGCTCGAGATACGCGCCGAGCTCCTCGGCGGCCAGCTTCCCGCCAGGGAGCTTCTCCGCGGCGCCGCAGCCCAAGGAGACCGTCGCGAGACAGCCGATCACAAGGGCGCGGATGAGAGGCGTGCGGCTCACCACGACAAGAGATCGGCGGCTCAAGGAGCCCTAACATCCACCCAACGGGGGAGCCGATACCCTAGGAAACGATGTCTTCGCAGCTCGGCAGCCTGGAGAAGGTCCTTCGCATCGGCGAGGGCCGCCGCATGAAGCGGCTGGCCGAACAGGCCGCGTACATCGACACGCTCGAGCCCGAGTTCGAGGCGCTTTCTGCCGACGAGCTGCGCGGGAAGACCGCGGAATTCCGCCAGCGGCTCGAGAACGGCGAGTCGGTCGACGAGCTCGTTTTCGAGGCTTTCGCCGCCGTCCGCGAGGCGCGCAAGCGGGCCTCCGACCAGCGCCTGTTCCCCGTCCAGATGATGGGCGGCATCGTCCTCCACGAGGGCGACATCGCCGAGATGAAAACCGGTGAGGGCAAGACGTACGTCGCCTCCCTCGCGCTCTACCTGAACGCGCTCAAGGGCGAGGGCACGCACCTCGTCACGGTCAACGACTACCTCGCCAAGCGCGACGCCGAGTGGAACCGCCCGGTCTACGAGGCGCTCGGCGTGACCGTCGCCTTCATCGAGAACATGATGCCGTTCGAGGAGCGCCGGGCGGCCTACAACGTCGACATCACCTACGGAACGAATTCCGAGTTCGGCTTCGACTATCTCCGCGACAACATGGCGGTGTCGATCGACGGCGTCGTCCAGCGCGGCCATCCCTACGCGATCGTGGACGAGGTCGACTCGATCCTCATCGACGAGGCGCGCACGCCGCTGATCATCTCCGGCGAACCGGAGACCGCCGCGCAGCTCTACTACGACTTCGCGCGCATCGCGAAGCAGCTCACCGGCGTCCAGTCGAAGCCGAGGTCGAAGATCAACCCGACCGAAGAGGAGCCGGGCGACTACGAGTACGACGAGAAGCACAAGACCGTTTCCCCGCGCGAAGCGGCGATCGAGGCGGTCGAGCGCGCGCTGCGAATCGACAACCTGTACGACCCGCGCAACTCGCAGCTCGTCAACCACCTGATCCAGGCGCTGAAGGCGGAGTCGCTCTACAACCGCGACGTCGAGTACGTGATCCAGGACGGCGAGGTCAAGATCGTCGACGAGTTCACCGGCCGGATCATGGAAGGGCGCCGGTGGTCGGAGGGCCTGCATCAGGCCGTCGAGGCAAAGGAGGGCGTGGGGATCCAGGAGGAGCACGTCACGCTCGCGACGATCACGCTCCAGAACTACTTCCGCCTCTACGACAAGCTCGCCGGCATGACCGGTACGGCCAAGACCGAGGAGAAGGAGTTCGTCGAGATCTACGACCTGAGCGTCGTCGAGATCCCCACGAACGTCGCCGTCGTGCGCGAGGACAAGAACGACCTGATCTTCAAGACGAAGGACGCGAAGTTCGACGCCGTCGTCAAGGACATCCTCGAGCGGAACGAGGCCGGCCAGCCCGTGCTGGTCGGCACGATTGCCGTTGAGACATCCGAGCATCTCGCCGAGCTCTTGACGCGCCGCGGCGTGCCGCACAACGTCCTGAACGCGAAGGAGCACGAGCGCGAGTCGGAGATCATCAAGGACGCCGGGCAGCGCGGCGCGGTCACGATCGCGACGAACATGGCCGGCCGCGGCGTCGACATCAAGCTCGGCGAGGGCGTCGTCGACCTCGGCGGCCTGTACGTGCTCGCGACCGAGCGGCACGAAGCGCGCCGGATCGACAACCAGCTTCGCGGCCGCTCGGGCCGCCAGGGCGATCCGGGCTTGACGCGGTTCTACCTCTCCGGCGAGGACGAGCTCGTCCGCCTCTTCGCCGGCGACCGGATCAAGAACATCATGCAGCGCTTCAAGCTCCCGGACGACCAGCCCATGGAGGCGAAGATCCTCTCCAACCAGATCGAGGGCGCGCAGAAGAAGGTCGAGGAGCAGAACTTCGTCATGCGCAAGAACGTCCTCAAGTACGACGACGTCATGAGCTCGCAGCGCGTCGTGATCTACGAGCAGCGTCGCCGCGTGCTCGAGGGCGCCGACCTCTCCGACGAGGTGCGGGAGTGGATCGACGACGTGATCGAAGGCGTGGTCATGGAGTTCACGCAGGAGGAGTACGGGGAGGAGTGGGATCTCGACGCGCTCGCCCGCGGGATGACTGACCTCTACGGCTCGGAGATCACCGCGGACGAGTTGCGAGAGGACTACGGGGCCGACCTGACGCGCGAGGCGCTGGTCGAGGACTTCCGGGAGGACGCGCAGGAGCGGTACGCCTCCAAGGAGGAGGAGTTCGGCAACGACCCGGAGGGCGGGCAGCCGATCATGCGCGAGCTCGAGCGCTACGTGATCCTCCAGGTCGTCGACGTCCGCTGGCGCGAGCACCTCGAGAACATGGACTACCTGCGCGAGGGCGTGCACCTCCGCGCGATGGCGCAGAAGGACCCGCTCGTCGAGTATCGGGCCGAGGGCCACCAGATGTTCGAGGCACTCGGGCACGCGATCCGCGAGGAGGTCGTCGCGCTGCTGTTCCATGCCGAGATCACCACCGAGGAGGCGGCGCAGCTCGAGCAGGCCCAGCCCGTCGACGGGAACGGGAGGCTGCGCTACGAGCACGAGGCCGTAGCGGGCGCGGACGCGATCGCGCAGACCGTGGGCGGGAACGGGCAGACGCTTGCAAGCGCGGGGGTCGCAGGCGGTGCGTCGGCGACGTCAGGCTCGGTCTCGACGCAGCAGATCGTCAAGTCGGAGCGCGAGAACATCGGCCGCAACGACCCGTGCTGGTGCGGCAGCGGCAAGAAGTTCAAGAAGTGCCACGGTGCATAGTCCGGAAGTCCGGCCGCGGCTTCGCCGCGGCCATGATGACTTCCGGACTATTTAGCGTTAGCGCCCGGCCGTAGCGAGCCGCGACGGGCGAAGCCCGCCGCGGCGGCGATGTCCGAACCTGTCGGTACATTCGAATTTGAATGTCTCCGTTCGCATCCGATCTCTGGCAGCGCCAGGCTGAGCGCGACGCGCGGACCTTGCGGATGCTCACCGGCTCGGTCGAGAAGAGCAGTCGGCTCTTCGCCGACTCGGGAATCGCGCGTGTTGGGATCAATTCGGCCTGGGACACGATCGACTCGCTGCATCGCCGGCAGGCTGAGCGCGACTCGCGGGCGATGCAGGCGCTTTCGGGAGCGGTCGCGGGCGCGAACAGGCTCTTCAATGACTTCGGGATCCGACAGGTTGGGAGCAGCGCCTCGAATGCCATCGATATGGTGAATCGCCAGCAGTCGCAGCGCAATGCTCGAACCTTCCGGGCCGTCATGCCGAGCAGTGCCATCGTGCAGGGGACCTCGTGGCTCGGGCTGTTGGCAATTGGTCGGGTGGCTAGTGCTAACGCCGCCTGGGAATCAATCGGTCAACTAAATCGACGGGAGGCTGAGCGGAGCGCACGGGCGCTACGTGCCGTCATCCCCAGCATCAGTGCGATGTCGAAGAGTTCCTCCGTCGGGCTGTTCGGACTCGGCCGGGTCGGTGGTCACACGGCCTGGGATTCGATCGGCCAGTTCAATCACCAGCAAGCTGAGCGCAACGCACGAACACTCCGGATTCTGATGCAGGTGCTCGGCCCTAATGCCGCTCACGTCGCGGAGGAGCGTTCAGTTCCGGACGACGTTGACAGGCTGACGAACCTTACTGAGGCGTTGAGTGCCGCGGAGCCAGCCGGACAACGGCGCCGACTCACTCCGATTCAGAAAGCGGAGGCCGTTGCTCACCTTCTGAACTTGGCGGCTGCGCTGCACACGCTGGCAGCCGCTCGAGCGGCGGATGATCACCTGGCTGCCGCCATTGCGGTCGCCGAACTCGCCGGCACGATCTTCTGGCTTGCTGTCCTCGTCGCATCTCTTCTCGCCGACGATTAACAGGCTGGTCACTCCCGGTACCATCGCGCACGTGGCCGAGCCGCAGACGCTCACGCTCGACGAGCAGCTGAAGGAAATCGGGGCCCAGCTCGCCTGGGTCCGTGATTACCTTTGACCCGGATGCGCTGAGGGCGCGCCTCGCCGAGCTCGAGGAGGCCATGGGCGCCCCGGGCTTCTGGGACGACCAGCAGCAGGCCGCCAGGATCTCCACCGAGCACGCCCGCGTGCAGCGACGTCTTGAGCGCTACGAGCGCCTGCAGCGCGACTACGAGGACGCCCAGGAGCTCTATGCGATGGACGGCGGCATGCAGGAGGAGATCGCCGCCTCGATCGAGCCGCTGCGCGCCGAGCTCGACCGCCTGCAGGAAGATGCCCTCTTCACGGGCGAGTACGACGGGGGCGACGCGGTCGTCACGATCCAGGCCGGCACCGGCGGAACCGACGCGCAGGACTGGGCCGAGATCCTGATGCGCATGTACGAGCGCTGGGCCGAGCAGCGCGGCTTCCAAACGGAGGTGATCGAGGCGAGCCCAGGGGAGGAGGCGGGTCTCAAGTCCACGACGTTCACCGTCAAGGGCGAGAACGCCTACGGCATCCTGAAGGCGGAGCGCGGATCGCACCGGCTCGTGCGCCTGAGCCCGTTCGACCAGGCCCACCGCCGTCACACCTCCTTCGCCGGCGTGATCGTCAGTCCGCTGCTCCCCGACGACACCGAGGTGGACATCGACGAGGCCGACCTCCGGATCGATACCTACCGCGCGAGCGGCGCAGGCGGCCAGCACGTCAACAAGACCGACTCGGCGGTGCGGATCACGCATCTGCCGACAGGCATCGTCGTCCAGTGCCAGAACGAGCGCTCGCAGTCCTCGAACAAGCAGACCGCCCTGCGACTCCTCCGCTCACGCCTCGCCGAGCTCGCCGAGGAGGAGCGCGAGGCCGAGCTGGCGAAGGAACGGGGCGCTGTGTCAGCGATCGACTTCGGCAGCCAGATCCGCTCCTACGTGCTCCAGCCCTACCAG
>JALZOQ010000063.1 GCA_030913835.1 Actinomycetota bacterium
CCGAGGAGCTGGTCGAACGCTCGCGGGCGACCGCTGCCCGCTTTCTCGGCTGTTCACCCGACGAGGCTGTCTTCGGCCCGAACATGACGACGCTCAACTTCGCGCTCTCGCGCAGCGCCGGCCGCGAGTTCCAGGCCGGCGACGAGATCCTCGTCACGAAGCTCGACCACGACGCGAACATCTCGCCGTGGCTCGAGCTCGCCCACGACCGTGACCTCGTGGTCAAGTTCGTAGACGTCAACGAGGACACGACGCTCGACCTCGACGACCTGGAGCGCCAACTTGGCGAACGGACGCGCGTGGTGGCCTTCCCGCTGGCGTCGAACGCGGTGGGAACGAAAACGGATGCGAAACGGATCGCCGAGCTCGCGCGCGCAGCCGGGGCCCTGTCCTGGGCGGACGCTGTCCATTACGGCCCGCACGGGCCGATCGACGTCGCCGAGCTCGGTGTGGACGTGCTGATCTGCTCGCCGTACAAGTTCTTCGGCCCGCACCTCGGACTCGCATACGGCCGGCGGGAGCTGCTCGAGAGCTGGCGTCCTTACAAGGTGCGCCCGGCCGCCGACGAGCCGCTCGGGCACCGCTTCGAAACGGGGACGCTGCCGCACGAGCTGCTCGCGGGCTTCGTCGCGGCAGTCCGCTACATCGACTCGATCGGCTGGGACGCGATCCAGACCCACGAGCGAGAGCTGGGCGAGCGCCTCCTCGCCGGGTTACCGGAGAGCTGCACCCTGTACGGACTGCCGACGATGGACGGCCGCGTGGCGACGTTCGCGTTCAACGTCGACGGCCACGGCGCCCACGAGACCGCGACGATCCTCGGCGAGCGCGGGTTCGCCGTCTGGCAGGGGAACTACTACGCCGTCGAGGTCATGGATCGGCTTGGCCTACCCGAGGGCGCGGTTCGCGCCGGGATCGTCCACTACAACACCGCCGACGAGGTCGACCGCCTGCTCGCCGAGCTCGAACGGCTTTGAAGCTCCTCGTTCTCGGCGGGACGAAGTTTCTCGGCCGGGCGATCGTCGAAGCCGCGCTCGCCGGCGGGCACGAAGTCTCGATCTTCACGCGCGGCCAGACGAATCCCGATCTCTTCCCGCAGGCCGAGCGTCTCGTCGGGGACCGCGACGGCGACCTCGCCGCGCTCGAGGATGGCGGCTGGGACGCGGTCCTCGATACCTGCGGCTTCTTCCCGCGCGTCGTGCGGGCTTCGGCAGAGTTGCTCGCCGACCGAGCGGAGCACTACACGTTCGTGTCCAGCGTCTCCGTCTATGCCGACCTCTCGACCCCGCCTGACGAATCGAGCCCGGTCGGGACGATGGAGGACGAGACGATCGAGGAGATGGGCGACGAGTACCAGTACTACGGGCCGCTCAAGGCGCTCTGCGAGGCGGAGGTCGAGCGTGCGTTCCCGGGCCGCGCGCTGATCGTCCGGCCCGGGCTGATCGTCGGGCCGCACGACCCTACCGACCGCTTCACCTACTGGCCGCTGCGGCTCGCGCGCGGCGGCGAGATCCTCGCACCGGCACCTGCCGACGAGCCCGTGCAGTTCATCGACGTCCGCGATCTCGGCGAGTGGATCGTGCGCATGGTCGAGGAACCACGGACCGGCACGTTCAACGCCGTGAACGAGGGCCTGCCGTGGTCGCAGCTGCTCGCCGGGGCAGACATCACCTGGGTCGATTCCGCCTTCCTGCTGGAGCAGGGCGTCGGCGAATGGATGGAGCTGCCGCTCTGGATCGCCGACCCGGAGTTCGCGGGCCACGCGCGCACCGACGTCTCTCGGGCCGTCGCAGCCGGGCTCACCTTCCGCCCGCTCGCCGACACGATTCGCGACACCGCGGAGTGGGACGCCACGCGCGGTCCGGGCGAGCCTGCGGCGGGGCTTGCGCCGGAGCGCGAGGCGGAGCTGCTCGAGGCCTGGCGCGCGGTCGCCGCTCCCTGAGGGCCGCTGATGCCCGAGCGCGACTATTCGGGCACGCTGCTGTCGACGAAGCTCGGCGCGAAGCCGGGCACGGGCGTCGTCATCTTCTTCACGACGACGCAGGCGGATCTCGCGCGGCGGTTCGCTGCGCTCCGCGACACGCTCGATCCCGCCGACGGGCTGTGGATCGCCTGGCCGAAGAAGGCGTCGAAGCTCGAGACCGACCTCGACTTCGACGGGGTGCAGAAGATCGGCCTCGAGGCGGGGCTCGTCGACAACAAGAGCGCCGCAATCGACGAGCAATGGCAGGCAGTGCGCTTCGTCTATCGGCTCGCCGACCGGCCCGGCTAGCGCTCGCCGGTCGAGCCGTGCGCTGCCGCGGCGCGCGCCCAGCGCGGGTCGTCCCGGTGGATCGCGTCCGGATCGACCCCACGCTGGTCAGCGAGGTCGACCGTGAGCAGCTGGAACGCAACGATGTCCACCACGGGATGGCTCGTCGACACGAGCGTCGTCTCGCAGCCGAGGATCTCCAGCGCGGCGACTGCGTCATGCGCACGCTCGGCGGCGCGCCCTTCGCCCTCGAGCACGAAGGCGCGCACGCGCTCGTCGACCGCGGCGAGGTGCCCGTGCAGCAGCTGCTCGGAGTGATGCGCGACGGCAGGGAGGTGCGCTCCCTCGCGGATCTTCAGCACTGCCTCCTGCGCCGTCGGCCAGTCGCGTCCGGCGCCGACGACCATGATCCGCTCGTGCTCGGTGACGGGCAGGCGCCGGTCGAGTGCTTGGTCGACCGCATCCGGCAGCCACGAGATCTCCTCGCCGCGCAGCGCCGCCAGCTCGGCCACCGCACACGTGTAGCTCGCCGTGTGGCACCAGCTCTGCTCGATCGCGGGCGTGCAGACGACGACCTCGTCGCAGAGCTCGCCGAGAGGTGAGTCGGGCTTGCCGGTGACGAGCCACTTCGGCCCGCCGAAGCCCTGCGCCGCCTCGAGCGTGAGCGGCGTGTCGCCTTCGTGACTGACGCACACGAGCACATCGGCGTCGCGGTCGGGACGGAGCACGAGCTCGAGCGCCTGCACCGCGTCGCCGCCGGTTTGCGCAGCGTGGAACGACGTGCCGCAACCGGTGTAGAGGACGCGCGCACCCTCCGGTAGCCGACGGTCGCTGGGCACGGTCCGTAGCCAGTCGGGCTGGGCCGCGATCGCCGCCCGGGTTTGCTCCCCGTTCGCCATCAGCGCGTCTATACCATGGCCGCCCATGGAGGGATTCCCGTTCGTCTACCGCGACACGGTCCGCTTCAACGACCTCGATGCCTTCGGACACGTCAACAACGCCGTCTACGCCACGTACCTGGAGGATGCCCGGAACGCGTTCCTCAGTGACCTCGGGCTGATCCGCACGGTGCAGGACATCCGCATGATCCTCGCCCGCGTCGAGATCGACTTCCGCGGCCAGGTCGGCGTCGGGGAGGAGCTCGAGGTCGGCGTCCGAGCCTCGAGGTTCGGGACGAAGAGCTTCGACTTCGAGTACGAGATCCGCTCGGGGGAGCGCGTCGTCGCGAGCGCTACGAGCGTGCAGGTCGGCTTCGACTACGACGCGAACGAGACGATTCCGATCCCCGAGACCTGGCGGGAGACGCTGGCCGCGTGAGCTACGAGCGGCACACCCTCGACAACGGCGTCCGGGTCGTCCTCGCACCGCTGCCCCAGGCGCAGTCGGTCACGGTCGCGCTCATGTACGCGGCGGGGTCTCGCTACGAGACCCGCGAGACGAACGGCATCGCGCACTTCGCCGAGCACATGTTCTTCAAGGGGACGGAGAGCCGCCCCTCGTCGCGCGACATCGCCGGGGAGATCGACGCGATCGGCGGCGAGTTCAACGCGTTCACGGGCAAGGAGTACACGGGCTACTACGTCCGCTGCGCGGCAGAGCACCGGGACACCGCGCTCGACGTCCTCGTCGACATGCTGCGACGGTCGAAGTTCGAGCTGGAGGAGATCGAGCGCGAGAAGGGCGTGATCATCGAGGAGATGAACATGTACTTCGACACGCCCCGCGACTACATCGGCGGTGTCTACGAGGATCTGCTCTACGGCGATCAGCCGCTCGGATGGGACATCATCGGCCGGAAGGAGACCGTCCGTGCCGCCGAGCGCGAGACGTTCATGCAGTACATCGACCGCTGGTACAAGCCCGAGCGCTTGGTCGTCGGGATCGGCGGCAAGATCGAAGGCGACGTCCTCACCGCGATCGAGAAGCACCTCGGCGACCTTCCGCCGGGCGAGACCGGCGAGCCCGATCCCGCGTCCGCGAACGGCTACGGGACGCGCGTTCGCGTCCACACGAAGCAGTCCGACCAGGCGCACATCGCGCTCGGCGTGCCCAGCTATCCCATCAAGCACCCCGACCGCTACGCGTTGCAGCTCCTCGCGACAGTGCTCGGCGGCGGGATGTCGTCACGCCTGTTCATCGAGGTGCGCGAGCGGCGCGGGCTCGCGTACTACGTCTTCGGCACGAATCACAGCTACACCGACGCGGGCTCGCTCTACGCGCAGGCCGGCGTCGACATCAACCGGATCGACGACGCCGTCTCGACGGTCGCCGCCGAGCTTCGCCGCATTGCAGACGAGGCGGTGCCCGGGGACGAGCTCGAGAAGGCGCGCAATTTCGCGAAGGGCCGGTTCGTGCTCCAGCTCGAGAGCCCGCACGGCCTGATCATGTACGGGCTCCGGAAGGAAGTCCTCGAGGGGGAAACCGTCGATCCCGCAGACGTGCTCGCCGAGCTGGACAAGGTGACCGGAGAGGACGTGCAGCGGGTCGCCCGCGACCTGATCGACGACAAGCGCCTCCGCCTCGCCCTGATCGGCCCGTTCGATGACGCCGAGCGGTTCGAGAAGCTCCTCGGCTGACTACTCCTCGGTCGAGTCGCTCACTGCGCGAGTCTTGATCTCCTCGACCACCGCTGGATCGGCGAGCGTCGTCGTGTCGCCGAGCGGGCGGTTCTCGGCCACGTCGCGGAGCAGGCGGCGCATGATCTTGCCGCTTCGGGTCTTCGGCAGCTCAGGCGTGAAGACGATGTTCGCCGGCTTTGCGATCGGGCCGATCACCTTCGAGACGTGGTTCCGGAGCTCCTCGAGCATCTCGATCGAGCCGGGGTCGTCGCCCTTGAGCGTCACGTAGGCGACGATCGCCTGGCCGGTCGTGGCGTCCGAGCGCGCCGCCACGGCCGCCTCGGCGACTTTCGGATGATCGACGAGCGCGCTCTCGACCTCGATCGTCGAGATCCTGTGCCCGGACACGTTCATGACGTCGTCGACCCGGCCCAGCAGCCAGAAGTCGCCGTCGGAGTCGATGCGGGCACCGTCGCCGGCGAAGTAGACGTCGTCGTATTTCGACCAGTACGTCTCGCGGTAGCGCTCGTCGTCGCCGTAGATCCCGCGCAGCATCGCCGGCCACGGTCGCTTGAGCACGAGGTAGCCACCTCCTCCGGGTCCGACCTCTTCGCCCGCCTCGGTGAACACGGCTGCCTGCACGCCGGGGAACGGCTTGGTCGCCGACCCCGGCTTAAGCGTCGTGATCCCTGGCAAGGGTGTGATCAGGATCATCCCCGTCTCGGTCTGCCACCAGGTGTCGACGACCGGGCAGCGGTCACCGCCGATGTGCTCGCGGTACCAGACCCAGGCCTCGGGGTTGATCGGCTCGCCCACGGAGCCGAGCAGGCGCAGCGAGGAAAGATCGTGCTGCTCGGCGTGCTCCGGCCCCCACTTCATGTGCGAGCGGATCGCAGTCGGCGCGGTGTAGAGGATCGTGACGCCGTAGCGCTCGACGATCTCCCACCAGCGGTCGCGGGCGGGGAAGTCTGGCGTCCCCTCGTACATCACGCTTGTAGCGCCGTTGCACAGAGGGCCGTAAACGATGTAACTGTGGCCGGTGATCCAGCCGACGTCCGCCGCGCACCAGTAGACGTCCTGCTCCGGCTTGAGGTCGAAGATGTACTGGTGGGTCGTCGCGACGCCCGCGAGGTAGCCGGCGGTCGTGTGCGCGATCCCCTTCGGCTTTGCCGTGGTGCCGGACGTGTACATCAGGAAGAGCAGATCCTCAGAGTCCATGGGCTCGCACGGGCACGACTCCGGGTCATCCGGAACGTCCAGCTCGTGGAGCCAGGCGTCGCGACCCTCTGTCATCGGGACCTCGCCGCCGGTGCGCCGGAGGACGAGAGCGCGCTTCACGCCCGGCGCGTCGGCAAGCGCATCGTCGGCGATCTGCTTCAGCGGGACAGTCGAGCCGCGACGGTAGGCCTCGTCCTGGGTGACGAGCACCTCGCAGCCCATGTCGTTCAGCCGGCTGGACAGCGAGTCGGCCGAGAACCCGCCGAACACGACGGTGTGCGGCGCGCCGAGACGGGTGCACGCGAGCATCGCAATCGGCAGCTCCGGGACCATCCCCATGTAGATCCCGACCGCCGTGCCCTTGCCGACGCCGAGCTGCTTCAGGGCGTTGGCGCACCTGACGACCTCGCGCTGGAGCTCGGCGTAGGTCAGATCCCTCCGCTCGTCGACCGGCTCGCCTTCCCAGTGGTAGGCGACCCGGTCGCCGCGGCCGGCGTCGACGTGGCGGTCGACGCAGTTGAAGCAGACGTTGAGCTTCCCGCCGAGGTACCACTTGGCGTACGGAGGCTCCCATTCGTAGAGCTTCGTGAACGGCTCGAACCAGGCGAGGCGCTCTCGGCCCTCGGTCTCCCAGAGCTCCTCGAAGTCGCGCTCATAGATGTCGGGCTGGGCTTTGGCCTGAGCGGCGAACTCTGGATCGGGCGGGTAGCGCCGCTCCTCAAGGAGCAGCGTGTCGATGGTCGCCCCGCTGTCGCTCACCGTCTCGGCCACTGTCGCTCCCTTCCTCCGCTCGCGCCGCGCGCCCGTCACGGATTCTCTACGAAGTTGGCACGGACAGGTGCGACTTTCTCCCGTAGCCTGACGGCTAGGCGGGCGGGGTATGCGGTTCCCAGTTCTCGCGCGTGTGCCTAGAAAGGGTCTACGG
>JALZOQ010000117.1 GCA_030913835.1 Actinomycetota bacterium
CCCGTACTCCGAGCTGGCCCGCGAGGCGCTCGCGCGAGGCGCGCCGAGCGTGAGCGAGCTGATCGCGCTGGCCGACCGTCTGGCCGCCGACGTCCGAGGCCATGATCCCGACTGGGTCGTGACCCACGGCGAACCCCATGCCGCGAACGTGATGCGCACGCCCGCAGGCCACGTGCTGATCGACTGGGACACGGTCGCACTGGCCCCACCCGAGCGAGACCTCTGGATGCTCGTCGAAGACGCCGCGGACGAGGCTGCTCCGTACGCGAGGGCGACCGGCCACGAACCCGACGAAGCGGCGGTGTCCTTCTACCATCTCTGCTGGGATCTCGGCGACCTCGCCGAGTACCTCAACGAGCTTCGCTCACCGCACCGCGACACGAACGACAGCCGGCAGGCGTACGAGGTCGTCCGGAACTGCGTCGCGATCCGCGACCGGTGGGCCGACTTGCTCGACTAGGATCGGCCGATGGTTCCGGAAGCCCCCTTCCAGGACACAGGCATCGGCCTTCGTGCCAACGGAGAAGGCTGGTTCGTCGTCAACGCCCGCGAGTCGCCGTGGCGGGAGGTGGACGGGCGCGGAGCGGCCATGACGTTCGAGGGCGCGACCGACTTCCCGCAGGTGGGAGTCAACCTGTTCGTGCTCGGCCCCGGCGAGCCGATGGCCATGTACCACTGGGAGGCCGACCAGGAGGACTACCTCGTCCTTTCCGGCGAGGCGATGCTCATCGTCGAGGGGCAGGAGCGGCAGCTCCGCCAGTGGGACTTCGTCCACTGCCCGCCGCAGGCGGCGCACGTGATCGTCGGCGCCGGCGAGGGCTGCGCCGTTCTCGCAATCGGCGCACGCGAGCACCAGGAAGGCGAGGGCTGGGGCGGCTATCCCGTCAATGAAGTCGCGCTGAAGCACGGCGCAGGCGTCGACGAGGAGACGACCGACGCCGACAAGGCGTACGCCCGCTTCCCGGAGGGCACCGTCACGGCTTACCGCGACGGCTGGCTGCCAGGTAACTGAGGCTCGGGTTGCGTGCGCGGGCCGGCGCGGGCTCGCGCACGCAGCCCATCGTGTCCGCTACGGCGTGGCGTGCGCGCAGATCGCGAAGACGCTCAACGACCAACTGGCGTCGGTCGGCACGACCTCGTGCGCTCCGGCGACCCACTGGTCCTGGAAAGCAGGCGCCGTCGTATCGAGCGCGATCTCGGGCACGTTCGAGGGCAGCACGCGTGCGCCACCACCGAGCACCTTCTTCCCGGCCGAGCAGTTGACGACCAAGCTCTTCGACTGGTCGCTGTTCGACGCGGTTCCGGCAACCTTGACCTCCCAGCCCGTGACGCCCTGGTTGAGCGTGATCGCGGTCTCGGTCGCCCCGCAGCTGTCGGATGCCGGATCGATCACGCGCAACGCTCCGTTCGAATTCTTGAAACACCCGTGCAGCGTCCCGTCTGCGTCCGGAATCGCGGCCCAAGCGACCGTCCCGGCGCCAATCAGGACCCCCGCAGCGACGACCGCGGTGAGGGCGCGCCGTCGACCTGAACTCCACACCATGTTCGTCTCCCTTGTCGCAGGAGGCACGATCGTAAGGCGGTTCTGGATCGAAGTCCAGGCGGGGCCGCCGACGCAGCACGTCCGATCCGTCGACGGCTTCAGGTCAGCGCGCGCTCGACCGCTGTCGCACGATCACCTCATGCCTAGCTTCGATGTATCCGCCCAGACGCGCACTCGCAAAGAGCCGCGGGTAAAATCGCCGACCGCGACGGCTGCCTTCCCGGGAGCTAGCGCGCTTCCTCGAGCACGTTCGGCCCGTGCTTGTCCTCGAAGCGGTCGAGCACGCCCGCGTCTAGAACGCGCTGCCGACCCTCCTGCGCGTCCTCGACCGAGTCGAACTCGAGGAAGACGAAGACGTGGTTCGGATCGTCGACGGCCCGGAAGACGCGCTGCACCTTCGCCTTCTCGCGCGCGTTCGGCCTGTCCTGGTCGAACATCGCCCTCCACGAGTCGTAGTCGCCCGTCTGAATCCGGGTGATGATGAACGCGGACACGCTGCTCCTTTCGCCGAGGACGCGACGATCCCTATTTCGGGCGGCTAGTCGGGAAGCAAGCCGTCGCGGTAGCGCGTCGGCTCGGAGGGCGCGAACCGCGCGTACGCGAGCTCGCCGTCCTGCGTGTCCTCGGGCGCCGCCGCGTTGTACCGGGCCGCGGTCTCGTCGGCGCAGTAGAACCCCCCACGGCCCGTCCTTCTGGAACTGCCGCGAGGAGGCAGCGAGAAGCACGCAGGGCCCGTCGCCGGCGCCAACGAACACGTGCCGCGTCTCGGGCGGACAGTGAACGAAGTCCCACTGCTTGAGCGGACGCTCCTGCCCTTCGACGATCAGGAGCGCCTCCCCGGAGAGCACGAGAAAGTCCTCCTGCTCGGTTTCCCAGTGGTACGTCGAGTTCGGCTCCCCCGGCGGCAGAACCTGAATCGACATCCCGAGCATCGGGAAGTACGTCTCAGCCTCGAACTCGTCGCACCCGGTCAACGGCACGGAATCGCCGCGCCCGGGCCGGTGAAACCACCGCGCATCGCGGGCGTTCAGAACGAACCAGCTGACGCTCGCAGGAACGAGCCCGGCACCGTCGTCCCGAAGCTGCGCCTCAGGAACCATCGCCCGGATTTGAGCGCCAAGGATCGAGCGGAGGCTGTTCTGGCGATGAATCGAGCGGGGGCTCGGAGGGGATGGTCGCTTCCCCGACGTCGCGATCGTCCGTCGCGGCAAAGGGTGGTGGCTCAGGCTGCGGCGTCTCCGGAACTTCGGGCGGTGGTTCGGCCAACTTGGGGGCGGCCGCCTGCCAGCGCTTCAAATTCTGGACAACGTCACGATAAAACCCGGTCAGTTGCCGTCGGGTTTCCCGCACGAATGACCCTTGCCCCCTACCGCTCTTGAGTCCTAGTCCCAGCGTGAGAGCCAACTCGAACGAACGCGGCTCGCGCTTCGGATCAGTCGGCGAGAGAAGTCGCTGTGGAAATTCACGCGCTTCCTCAAGCAACAGGGATGTGGTCTCACGCGCGTTCGTGAACGAAACGGTGACGCGAAGGTTCAGGGGTGCATCCGCGAGCTGGCGGAGCATCCAGTTGATGCGAGCTGAAGGTCTCCCTTCGCGAGGCGCGTCGAGACCGATGCTAGTCGTGAGCTGACGCGCCCGGAGGTCGGCAGTGAGACCGATGGGTCCGACTGCGTCGGGAACACGCACCGCACTTGCCAGCCTCCCCGTGGTGGCGAGCTCCTCAACAAGGTTGTCGAGTCGCGTGTGTAGGGACTCATTTCGGGGGCGGACGGGCTCGACGTCTCTGCCCAGATCCTGCGAAAGCCCGAGCGCTAAATAATCGGAGAACTGCTCCCACCGCTCGGCGATGGACCGCGTCTCCTTATCCGGTGCTCGCAACGTGCCCTGGCGCGCTGCTTCCCGGACACGAACCCAACTTTCACCCATGTCCTGAAAACCGCTGGCTCCAGAGTTCTCGTGGTCGAGGTAGGCGATGAGCTCGCCAAGGATCCACGCTTGGTCGGGGTCAGAGATTCCGCGGAACCGGTGCTGGAGAACTGCCTCGGTGATGATGCGCCACCACGACAGGTGGAAGAGATCGACCTTCTTCAGCTTCCGCCTATCGAATGCAACGGGCGAGTCACTGGCACGAGCAGTTATCTGGTTGGAGATCGTCACGACTGCTTCGAACCCGTGATCTCTCGCCATGTCAAGGTAGCGACTGACCTGATCCGCCTCGAGCGATGCGCTGCTGGTCTTGATCTCGACTAGGGCGCTCCACCTCGTCTTGCCTCGTTCGACGACGATTGCTCCATCGGGGATTGAGAGCGCTCCCTCGGCGTCCTTGAGTTGAACCTCGGTATACGTCGACATTCGGCCCTTGGGGGCGCCGAGACCTTCCAGCAACGCATGTCCGAAAGCGGGCACCGCTTGCATGACGGCAAGAAGAACCGATGCTCCTCGACGCTCTTGCTCGTCTTGCCCCCTGATACCCGTGACAGGGATCAGCCGTGCCGGGTACCAGCCGTCCTGACCATGGGTGCGGCCCTCGTTCCCTGTTGCCATCGGTTGGGGGACTCTAAGCCCTCCGAATGCGCCTTGCGAAACTCGCGCGCGCTTGCGCCTCGAGCGCGGCTCGGGGCGTCAGAAGAGCAGGCGCCTGAGGCGTCACGATCAGCGAGCGCACCGGGGACGAAGCATGAGTTTCCACCGGCAGTTCAACCGGCGGACGGAGCGCCCGCGGCGTTTCGATTCAATACCCGAGATCGTTCGCGCCACTCCCAGGCGACCTCGAGATCGGGCCGAAACCGGTGCTCCGAGCTGCAAAACGGGTAGCTACCGACGTGGCTCTGCAGACCCAACCCCCACACCCAACGCTTCGAGTCGCGTCCTCTCGGACATCAACGGGTCTGTCGCGGCCGACACCGCCGCGATTGCGGCGAGAAGTTTCGCACGCTCACGGCCCCATTCCGACTTGACCTCATCCGTACGCTCATTCGCCAATTTCACTGCGTAGTCGAGAAACTCCTCAAATGGCTTCAGGAGCTCCGGGCGTAGGCCGAGAACGTGCAGCCTCGCGTACGCGGTGATTATGCGGTCACCAATCTCAGCCGGTCGGTCTCCGAGCACTTCTCGCAGCTGCTTTTGAGTTAAGACCCATGCGGCACCTTCCCCTCGAAACCAATCGGCCGCCCTCGTGACGCGGGCTGCCACCGCACGTGGTTGCGCGCGCGGGATGTCCCGAACTTCCGACGCATAAATGATCGCACCTGCGAAGAACTCTGTCAGTGCGGCCGCAAGTTCCGCACGCTGATCGCGTTCGGCCTGCTGTGCGGCGGTTTGGCGAACGGCTCGTGCGCTGAGATAGCCGGCGGCGACGGTCCCGGCGATAGCTGCGATCCCGAGGGCGACCGTCCAGTTCATTCTGATCGCCGAGCAAAGGTCGCGACTGTCCGTTCGGGGGCGTTGCGCAGCGACCCGTTCTCAAAGAGTCGAAGCACGCCGTTGCGAGGGTCAGGCGCGGTGATCAACGGCCTCAGCGTACGCGGGCACTCCGACGAATGCCATCGATCGGGACGCAACGGTCGCCGACCGTCGCGGAGGTCGAAGTTCGTCGGAGGACCAGCGCCGCGAGCGGCTGTTGTTTCCGACGGAAACGCCAGTGGGGCGCCGCTTGGACGACGCTCCGGGCGGAGAGTCGCGCGTCGTAGCTGCGGCAGAGCGGCCGCGGATGCGCGTATTCAAGCCCGCCGCCCGCGCTCAGCACGAGCGCGCGCGATGGACGATTCCGTAGAGTTAATTGGACGCTACTCGAACTGCGACGACTGTCCGGAAACGGGACTGATCGAGTACGCGCTCCGCTACCCGCGTGACGCGCCTAAGCCGATCACCGAACCGACGCGAAGACGTGCCTCGTCGCGAAGCTCGGACTAGTGCTCGCGACGGGTCGCGGCGAACGGCAGACTGGTGGCCATGCGTTGTTGGCTGTGCGGCGAGGACGTTCGCGAGCTAACGGAAGAGCACATCGTGCCGCGTCGGTGGGGCGGCCGCTTGAAGGCGCAGTCATGCAAGGCATGCAACCGTATCGCCGAGGGCCTCGAGCGGGGCGCCGAAGAGGTCACGTGGCTAGCGGCTGCGATCGGACGCGCTCGGGTCCGGGGCCGCGGCGGACGAGTCCGAGAGATCGAGACGGAGGTGCTACTTCCCGACGGTGGCACTGCTATCGCTGCCCACACAACCGAAGGGCTGATTCCGCGAACTGTCCGGCCGCGAAAACTCGGCGTCGATGCTGACGGTAAGGAGCTTTGGGAGGTTCCCGAGGAACAACGGGACACGTTCCTGGCGCGCGCTGTGAAGCGCGGAAAGAACGTCGAGATCGCCGGCAGTAGGCGAACAAGGTACGAAGGTGGCGATTCCGGATTCGGAATCGGACCGGCCAATCTTCTCTTGTGCCCGCGCCTCGCGGCGAAGTTCGCATTGTGCTGTGCGCAGCACCTCGACGACGATGCGTGGGTCGACTCACTACCCGCGCAGCGACTGCAACGGCTGTTCGTGCACGAACGCTGGCGCGGCCCCGACCTCCAGCCACTCCCAGGAGAACTCGAAAAGAGCCACAGCCTCGTCCATCTGATGGCGCCCGACGAGCACCTACTCTCGTTCCAGCTGTCTCCGAACGCCGGTGGATCGTTCGTGTTCGTGCTGTTCGGCCGGATCCCATACGCGCTCCCGCTTCCGGAGCTCGACCTCGACAAGACGAAGACGTGGCTACTCGGTGCGAATCAGCCCGCTGAAAAGCAGCCTCGAACGCTCGACGAAGCAGCCTCGAACGCTCGACGAGATCGTGGGGCGGCTCATGCTGCGAGCAGGCGAAGCGGGACGCGAAACCGCGAACCCGCACGAGTAAGGGGGGCCTGCGCTGCGAATCGTGCAGCTACCGCGGCTCCGCTCGTCATGAGCGGACGTGGTAGACCGCGGTGCGCCGAACTGCTCAGAAGTAGG
>JALZOQ010000131.1 GCA_030913835.1 Actinomycetota bacterium
AGCCCCGCGACCCAGAGCAGTCCGGCCGCGTGGAAGATGTCCGTCCCGACGATCTTCGCGGCGGTCAGCGGGAAGGCGATCAGCATCACCAGTGCGAAGAACGTTCCGCTCCCGACAGACGTGAGCCCGACGATGAAGCCGCCGGCGACGCCGAGCGCGAACGCGATTACCCGGTCCCGCCTCGCGAGCAGGAAGGGAGCGTCGTCGGGCTGCATACCACGCCGGATGAACGTCTTCGCGAAGAACCCGAGGCCGCCGAGGATGAGCGCCGCTCCGATCACCTTCGCCGACACCGACTCGACGCCGTCGCCGTAACGCCGCTCCAGCCACTCCGCGGTCTGCACACCGAGCAGCGACATCGGGCCCGAGCCAAGGAACATCCAGCCGGTCAGACGCGCGTGGACGTGGCTCAGCCGCCGGTGCCTGACGGCGCCGAACGACTTGAAGATCGCGCCGTGGAGGATGTCGGTGCCGACCGCGAGCGTCGGCTTGAAGCCGAAGACGAGGATGAGGAGCGGCGTCATCAGCGAACCGCCCCCCATTCCCGTCATGCCCACCAGCAGGCCGATGGCGAGGCCGCTGATCGAGAGCTGCCAGGTCATCGCGGCGCCGCTTGCGGTGCCGCCATCAGGAGGAGCGGGCTCCGCCCGCGCCTCCGTCTGAACCGACCGGTCGACACGCTTGACCTCATAAGTGCCGCTAACGGCGCCGCTTGCGGTGCCGCCGTCAGGAGGAGCGGGCTTAGCCCGCGCCTCAGTCTGAACCGACCAGTCGACACGTTTGACGTCATCGGTGACGCTCTAAGCCCGGTAGGCCTCGATCAGCACCTCCGCGACCTCGGGCCGCGTGAACTCCGTCGGCGGGATCTCGCCGTTCGCGAGCAACTCGCGCACCTTCGTCCCCGAGAGGAAGACATGCTGCTCCGAATCGTGCGGGCAGGTCTTGGCCGACGCCATCGAGCCGCATGCCTTGCAGTAGAAGGAGTGCTCGAAGAACATCGGCTCGATGTCGAGCTCGTGCGGCTCGAACTCGTCGAAGATGAGCTGCGCGTCGTAGGTCCCGTAGTAGGTTCCGACGCCGGCGTGGTCGCGGCCGACGATGAAGTGCGAGCAGCCGTAGTTCTTGCGGCAGATCGCGTGCCAGATCGCCTCGCGCGGCCCCGCGTAGCGCATCGCGGCTGGGAAGGCGGCGAGCAGGACGCGGTTCGACGGGTAGTAGTCGTTGAGCAGGACGCGGTAGCACTCGACGCGCACGTCGGCCGGAACGTCGTCGCCCTTCGTGTCGCCGACGAGCGGGTGGACGAGCAGCCCGTCGACCGTCTCGAGCGCGACCTTCGTCAGGTACTCGTGCGCCCGGTGGATCGGGTTCCGCGTTTGGAAGCCGACGACGCGCTTCCACCCCCGCTCGGCGAACTGCGCGCGGGTTTCGGCTGGGTCGAGCGCGAGCTCGGGGAAAGCCGATTCGGCCCGCTCGAACACGGTGACGCGCCCGGCGAGGTAGTGAGGATGCTGCCCGTAGAGTCGCGCGACGCCCGGGTGCTCCTCCTCGGTCGTGCGGAAGCAGAGCTCGGCCTCGCGGCGCTTGTCGTACTCGTAGACCTCCTCGACGTCGAGGACGCCCAGGGTGCGACCCCGCTCGTCGGCCAACGCGACGCGGTCGCCTGCGGGCGCGTCGGCGACGGCAAGGCAGACCGGCAGCGCCCACGGAAGGCCGCTCGAAAGATGCATCTCTTCGAGCACCCGCTCGTAGTCGTCGGAGGCCATGAACCCTTCGAGGGGCGACAGCGCGCCCGAGGCGAGCATGTCCAGGTCGGACAGCTCGCGCGAGCTGAGGCGCACGACGTCCAGGCCGCCGACGTCCTCGGGCTCGGCCGTGCGGTCGACCAGGGTGCCGCCGTGCGGCGCGATCAAGTGATCTGTCGCCACCGTGCTCATGCGGTCACCTGCGCGTTCTGGACGAGCCCGAGCTGCTCGAGCTTGTCGACGATGATGCGAGCCGACTCCTCGGGGTCGTGCTCCTCGGTCTCGACCTTGATCTCCGGATTCTTCGGCTCCTCGTACGGGTCGTCGACGCCTGTGAAGCCCTTGATCTCGCCTGCGAACGCCTTCTCGTAGAGCCCCTTCACGTCGCGGCGCGCACACTCCTCGACCGACGTGGCGATGTGCACCTCCACGAACGTCCCCCACTCCTCGACCAGGCCGCGTGCCTTCTGCCGCGTTTCTTCGTAGGGCGAAATGGCGGCGGCGATCACCGCGGCGCCGTGGCGCGTGAGTCGCGCGGCGACCCAGCCGATCCGCTCGATGTTCGTGTCGCGGTCCTCCTTCGAGAAGCCGAGGCCCTTTGAGAGGTGCGTGCGGACGGTGTCCCCGTCGAGGTACTCGACGACGTTGCCGCGGCGCTCGAGCTCCGGGCCGACGAGGTGCGCGATCGTGGTCTTGCCGGAGCCCGAGAGCCCCGTGAACCAGAGGGTGAAGCCGCCGTCGCGTTTCCGGTCGGACTCGGGATGCTCGTGCGCATAGATGTGGTCGGTCAACGGTTCTCCTTCGTGGGGTGGTTGTGGAGTTGCTCGGCCGCCGGGTTTTCCACCAGAGGGGTGTTTTCGTGGATGCCGCATTCGAGCTTGTCCGAGTCGGTCCAGCGTCCGGCGCGCTCCTCCTCGCCGGGCGCGGTCGGTCGCGTGCACGGGATGCACCCGATCGACCGGTAGCCCGCCTCGTGCAGCGGGTTGAAAGGAATCTCGTTGACCGCGATGTACGCCCAGACGCGCTTCTCGTCCCAGTCGGCAAGCGGATTCACCTTCCAGACGCCGTAGCGCTCCGACCACGAGAGCTTTGGCGTGTCGGCGCGGCTCGGCGACTGGTCGCGACGGATGCCGGCAAGCCAGGCGTCGTACGGCTCGAGTGCGCTGACGAGCGGCTCCACCTTGCGAATGTGGCAGCAGAGGTCAGGATCGCGCTCCCAGAGGTTCGGCCCCTCGCGGCGGTGCTGCTCGGCGACCGAGATTACGTGCGGCTGGACGAGCTTCAGCCCGTAGCGCTCTACGAGCGCGTCGCGGGTCTCGTACGTCTCGCGGAAGAAGAGCTGGGTGTCGAGCTCGATCGCGTCGATCTCGAGCCCGAGCTCCGAGACCATGTGCACGAGCACCGACGACTGCTTCTGCCACGAGCAGGTCAGGCACAACTTGTCGCCGTGCTTCTCGGCGGCCCAGCGCACGAGCTCCTCCGCGGAGAGGCTCTCCGCGTCGATCGGCGGCGCGCGGTACGGCTCGACCAGCTCCGTGTCAGGAAGCGGCCGGCTTAGCATGGGGGAACCCAGGGTTCCCCATGAACCCCCTCCTTCTCACCTCGCGTGTCCATGGC
>JALZOQ010000185.1 GCA_030913835.1 Actinomycetota bacterium
TCATTTCCGCTCCTCCTCGAGGCCGAAGAGGTGCTCGAGCGCGTCGGCGTAGACCAGGCCGTCGGCGGTGGCGGCTGCCTCCTTCATCCGGACTGTCGGCAGATGCAGCAGCTTGTTGACGATCTGGGCGGTCACCGACTCGACCGCGCGCCGCTCGCCCTCGGTCAGGCGGCCGAGCCGTCCCTCGGCCTTCGCGAGCTCGGTCGATCGGATCTCCTCGGCCCGCGCCCGCAGCGACGCGATCGCCGGCACGACGGCCAGGGACACTCGCCACGCGCGGAACCGCTCGGCCTCCTCGGCGACGATCGCCTCGGCGCGCTCGCCCTCCTGCCGCCGGCCAGCCAGCGTCTCCGCAACGACGGCTTCGAGGTCGTCGATGTCGTAGAGGTAGCAATCGGGCAAGCCGCCGATCTCGGGATCGATGTCGCGGGGAACGGCAAGGTCGACGAAGAGAAGCGGGCGGCCTTTGCGGCCGGTGACCGCGGGCTCGACCTCTGCGCGCCCGAGCACGTAGCCCGGCGAGCTCGTCGAGGAGACGACGACGTCGGCGTGCCGCAGCTCGCTCGTGGCCTGGTCGAGCGGGAGGGCCTCGCCGCCGAAGCGCCGCGCCAGCTCGGCGGCTCCATCGAGGGTGCGGTTTGCGACCCACGCGATCTCGGCCCCGCGCGAGAGCAGGTTCCGGGCTGCGAGGTCGCTGACCTTGCCTGCGCCGATCACGAGGATGCGCCGCCCGCCGAGGTCGCCGAAGACCTGCTCGGCGAGCGCCGCCGCAGCCGACGAGACCGATGCCGGGCTCTCGCCGATCGCCGTCTGCGCGCGCACCTTCTTCCCGGCGTAGAGCGCCTGGCGGAAGACGCGGTCGAGCACCGGGCCCGTAGCGCCGCACTCGTACGCCGTGCGCACCTGGCCCAGGATCTCGCCCTCACCGGGCACGAGCGAGTCGAGTCCGGCTGCGACGCGGAACAGATGCAGCGCCGCGGACTCGTCGCGGAGCCGGTACAGCGCCGGAGCGAGCTCGTCCTCGGCGAGTCCCGAGAGCTCCAGGAGCGTCGCCTCGGCGCGCGCCTCCGCGTCCGGCCCGGCCATGTAGAGCTCCGTCCGGTTGCACGTCGACAGGCAGACCGCCTCGCCTTCGGCTCCTGCCAGCGCCCGCGCGAGGTCCTTCACTTCCTGCGGTGGCACGGCGACACGCTCGCGCAGCTCGACCGGGGCGCGGTGGTGGGAGGTGCCGACAAGGACGAGGTCGGTGGTCATGAGAAATGGGTGACGGGGAGGCCGAGGCGGACGGCGAGCACGAGCGCGAAGCCCGCGAGCGCGAGGTACGCAGCGCGCCGGCCGCGCCAGCCGGCGCCGTAGCGGAGGACGATGAACGCGCCGTAGACGAGCCAGGTCACAACGGTGACGACCATCAGCACGTCGAACCCCGCGCCGGTCGAGCGCACGCGCAGGAAGCCGACGGCGATGCCCAGGGTGAGCGCGGGCAGCGCGACCGCGATCGTGCGTCCCTCGAGCTCGTCGAGCGTGGCCAGCGAGGGGACGGAGACCCGCAGGACGCTCGCGGAGCGCGACTTCAGGCGCCGTTCCTGCCACAGGTAGAGGCCCGCAAGCGCGGCGGCGAGCGTGAAGCCGGCGAACGCCGCGAGCACGAGCCCCACGTGGAGGACGAGGAAGAGATCGGAGTAGTGGCTCTCGCTCCCGCTACCGGTGCCTCCGCCGAGGCGCGCGACCACGAGCAGGCCGAAGGCGAGCGGCGCGACGCCAAGCCCGAGCAGCCGGTAGCGTGCCCGGCAGCCCCAGATCAGGTAGACGCTGACGACCAGCCAGACGAACAGGTTCAGCGACCCGGCCCAACTCGACCACGGGAAGCCGTCGGCCCGGACTGCCTGCACGGCGAGAAGCGCCGTCTGCGCCAGCCAGCCGAGCCGGATCCCCCAGGTTCCAAGTCGCCCCGCGTGCACAGGATGGCGCGAGGCGACTCCGAACGCAGCCGTCGCCTCGCCGTACGCGAGCAGCGAGCTCCAGAGCAGCAGCTCAGCCACTACGCCGCTCCTTGGCCAGCTCCGCCAGCTCCGCGACCTCGCGCTCGAGCCGCGCCAGCTTCGTCGCGATGATCAGGACGTAAGCCAGCACGACGAGCAGCACGACGAGATAGACAGCCGCTGCGTACTTCTCGCCGGAGCTCACGCGAGCGCCTCCCGCAGCTCGCGCAGGCTCGCGTCGAGCCGCTTCCCGACGAGCTCGATGCGGTAGAGCGTCGCGAAGAGCGCCGTCATCGCCGCCCAGCAGAGGCAGAACGTTACGAACATGCGCGCGCTCATGTCGGGCCCGGTCGACTTGAAGACGGTCGGGTGGATGAAGTCGCTCGCGAGCCGGATGGCAAAGAAGCTGACCGGGATCAACGCAACGCCGAACAGCGCGTACACGGCCGAGAAGTTCTCGCGTTGTGGCCCCGGCTCGACCGAGAAGCGGAGCATGAAGTACGCGCAGTAGAAGAGGAACAGGACGAGGAAGAGCACGAGCTGGTTCGAGCTCCACGTCCACCAGTGCCCCCACGAGATCTTGGCCCAGAGCGAGCCCGTGATCAGCGTGAGTGCGCCGAAAATGACTCCCAGGTGGATCGCGACGTAGCTCTCGAGGTCGGCCCTCGGGTCGCGCTTCCACAGCACGCGCAGCGCCTTCCAGGCGCCCCAGCCGAAGCAGGCGTAGGCCGTCAGCGCGATTGGGACGTGGAAGTAGAAGATCTTCTGCGAGATCCCCTGATCCGCATCGACCGGCGCGAAGTAGAAGACGGCCGCGCCCGCTACGCCCATCAGGACGAGCGTCAGCGCGGCGACCGCCGGCAGGTTATTCCGCAACGACGTACTCAAAGGAAGCCCAGCAAATGATGGCAAAGACGAGGTCGTAGACCGCGAGGAAGGCGAGGTAGCGTCCGCTGTCGGCGACGACGCTCGCACCGACACCACCCACGACGATCGGGATCGCGAGCGGCAGGAAGAGGAGCGGCAGGAGCAGCTCGCGGGCGCGCCCGGCGGCGGCCATCGCGGCGAGGAACGTCCCGACCGCGCAGATCCCGAGATCCGCGAGCGCGACCGCGGCGATCGTCGTGCCGTCGATCCCGGAGAAGAAGATCGCAAACGCCGGCAGCGCGACGACCTCGACGAGCGCGAGGAAGACGAGCACGGAGAGCGCCTTCGCCAGCCAGATCGCGCTGCGGTCGCAGGGCGCCAGCACGAGCCCGTCGAGCACCCCGTGCTCGCGCTCCGGCACGAACGACCGTCCGAGGCCGAGCAGCGCCGTAAACAGGATCGCCACCCAGAGCAGCCCGTTGGAAGCGAGGTCCGACGAGCCAGTGGGCAGCGCGAAATGGAAGATCACGAGCGTCGCGACGACGAAGATCAGCATGGCCGGAAGCGTGTCCCGCGCCCGCAGCTCGAGCAGGAGGTCCTTGCGCGCGAGCGCGCCCACGTCCCGCGTGTAGCTCACGCCGCGAGCGCGAGCCGCGCAGAGGCGAGGGGTTCGATCCGAGCCGGATCGTGAGTCGCAACGACGAACGTCGCGTGCTCGCGCCGTTCCGCGAGCTCACGGTCGAGTAGGTCAGCGGCCTCGGCGTCGAGCGCCGTGTACGGCTCGTCGAGCACGAGCAGCGTGGGCTCGTGCAGCAGCGCGCGGCAGAGCGCGAGCCGCTGGGTCATCCCGTGCGAGTAGGACGCCACTCGATCGGCCCTCGCGTCCCAGAGGCCGAAGCGCTCCAGCAGCATCCCGATCCGCTCCCGGCGCTCGGGGATTCGGTAGAGCCGGCCGTACAGGTCGAGGTTCTCGAGCGCTGTCAGCTCGCGGTAAACAAGCGAGTCATGGCCGACGAAGCCAACCTGCTCGCGGGAGGCGTCGATCTCGAGCTCGCCGGCGGTGGGCAGGCCGAGCCCGGCGCAGAGGCGGAGGAGGGTGGTCTTCCCGGAGCCGTTGGGACCGGTGACGAGGAGAAAGCCGCCACTGGGGAGCTCGAAGTCGAGCCCTCGGAGGACGCGCTTCTCGCCGAACCGCTTTTCGACCTGCCGCGCGCGGATCACGCGGTCGAGTCTAGTTAGGTCCTCACGTTTGCTCGTGCTCGGTCGGCTCGTCGGCGAGCAGCTGCAGTGCATGCTTCAGGGCGGGCTTCAGGACTTCGAACCCGTCCCGCGCGCCGCCGGGCGAGCCGGGGAGGTTGACAATCAGCGTGCGGTCGCGAACTCCGGCTACCCCGCGCGAGAGAAGCCCGTGCGGCGTCTTCGCTATCGAGTCGGCCCGCAGCGCCTGCGCGATCCCCGGGGCCTGACGGTCGAGCACCGACTCAGTCGCCTCGGGCGTCACGTCACGCGCGGCCAGGCCCGTCCCGCCCGTCGTGAGGATCACCTGGACGAGCGGCGTCAGCCGCCTGAGCGCCGCCGCAATCTGTGCGCGCTCGTCGGGGACGACCTGTCGCTCGACCTCGAACTGCTCCGCCAGCAGCAGCGCCTCGAGGAAGTCGCCGCTCTCGTCGGAGCGCTCGCCGTGCGCCACCCCGTCGGACACTGTGATGACCGCGGCTTTCAGCGGATGCTCCTACCGGTTCGAACGGGTCGACCGGTCAGTTCAGACGAGGGCGGCATCGCAGGCGACGCCTCACTCCTTGGTCTTCTCCACGAGCCGAACCTCGCTGACGACCATCTCCTTGTCGATCGCCTTCGCCATGTCGTAGACCGTCAGGGCGGCGATCGCAGCAGCGACCAACGCCTCCATCTCGACTCCTGTTTGGGCGGTGGTCTCCGCCGTCGCCGTGATCTCGACCGACGCGTCGCCGACCTCGAGTGTCAGGTCGACGTGCGTGAGCGGGAGCGGATGGCAGAGCGGGATCAGCTCGCTTGTCCGCTTCGCGGCCATGATCCCGGCCAGCTGGGCCGTCGTGAGGGCGTCGCCCTTAGGCAGCTCGCGCAGGCGCCGCGCCGTCTCCGGCGCCATGCGCACGGTCGCGCTGGCGACGGCGCGGCGGCGCGATTGCGGCTTGCCGCCCACGTCCACCATGCGAACGCCGCCGGACTCGTCCACGTGCGACAGGTCGCTCACCGGCGATACCTCCGCAGAAGCGAGACGAGCGCCCGACGGTACCGCCAGGCCGCGCCCAGCCTCGTCCGCACGCCGCGCCCGTACAGGAAGCCGAGTACGCCCCGAAACCCATCCACGAGCCGTGCGTCGTAGGGATACCACCAGGGGGCGCGCAGGCGACCACGGTCGAGATCGGTGAACTTCACCCGGGAGCATTCGTACAGCCCGTGCTTCGAGTGCGTGCGCCCGTAACCGGACTCCTTGACCCCGCCCCAGGCCGCCTGGCCGGCGCCGAACGAGTACGCGACGTCGTTCGTCCAAACCATCCCGGCTTCGAGCCGCCTTGCGACGCGCTGCGCGCGCTCCTCGTCGCCGGTCCACACGCTCGCGCCCAGGCCGTACCGCGACGCGTTCGCGAGCGCCACCGCCTCATCCTCGTCGCCGAACCGTCCGACCGTGACGACCGGGCCGAACAGCTCCTCGTCGAGCGCCGGCCCAACGAGCACCGTGGGCTCGTAGAACCAGCCGGGAAGCTCGAGGTCGGCGCGCCGCCCCCCGACGATGACCTCGCCGCCGTTCGCCCGAGCTGTCTCGACGAGACGTTCGACATGCGCGCGCTGCGCCTCTGAGATCAGCGGGCCCATCTGCGTTCCCGCGTCCTCGCCTCGGCCGAGCCTCAGCCGCGTTGCGCCCGCGGCGAGCTTGCCCAGGAACTTCTCGTAGACGGCGTCCTCGACGTACAGCCTCTCCACGCTCGTGCAGACTTGCCCGCAGTTGAGAAACGCTCCCCAGAGCGCTCCGTCCACCGCGCGGTCGAGCTCGGCGTCGGCGAAGACGAGCATCGGGTCCTGGCCGCCCAGCTCGAGGGAGACCGGTCGCAAGAGAGCCCCGCAGTCGGCCGCGACCTGCGCGCCGACCTTGGCGGAGCCGGTGAAGAACACCTTCACGACCCCTTCGGCCCGAACGAGCTCGCTGCCCAGGCTCCCGTCGCCCTGGAGGATGCGGACGAGTCCACCGGGCGTGCCGGCGGCCTCGAAGGCATGCTCGATCCAGACGGCGGTGAGCGGCGTGAGCTCGGAGGGCTTGACGAGCGTTGCGTTGCCCGCCGCCACGGCCGTCGCGATCAGGCCGAACGGGATCGCGAGCGGGAAGTTCCAGGGGGAGACGATCGCCACGACGCCGAGCGGCTCGTAGTCGAGATACGCGCGCTTGTGCAGCAGGTGTGGTTGCGGCATGCCCAGTCGCTCCCGCGCGAGCACCTTCTCCGCGTTCGCGGCCATCCAACGCGCCTGGTCGACTGCCGGCAGGAGCTCGCTGGTGAACGACTCCGCGAGCGGCTTGCCCGTCTCGGCCGTGACCGTCGCGGCCACCTCGTCCATGTGGGCGACGAGGAAACGGATCGCCTCGCCGAGCACCCGACGCCGCTCCTCGAACGACGTAGCGCGCCAGCGCTCCTGCGCTGCGCGAGCTTCCGCGAGGAACCGTGGCACCTCGGACGGCTCGGTCACCGCGACCGAGCCCACCGACTCGAGCGTGGCCGGGTTGGTCGAGCGGAGCTCGCGCGCTTCGACGCGCTCCGTCGTCGCGGTCATGCCCGGATCGTAGTGCGCCGAACGCGATCGAGATCGTCGAGCTGCGCGGCGAGCCAGGCGCCGATGTCGTGCTCGCGCACGTGCGCGCGAATCGCCTCGACGAAACGCCGCCGGGCCGCGACTCCCAGCTCGAGCGCCTCGTGGATCGCCTCCGCCTGGCCGCCGACGTCGAACGGATTCACCGTCAACGCCCACTCGCCGAGCTCCTCGTGCACGCCCGCATTCTCCGAGAGGATCAGGACCCCGTCGCGCCCATTCACGAGCGGCGCCTCCTTCGCGACGAGGTTCAGCCCGTCGAAGATCGCGTTCACGAGCAGGACGTCGTACTGCTTGTACGCGGCAACGGACTGCGGGAAGTTGTCCGCGATCTGAAGGTCGATCGGCATCCAGCCTTCCGTCTGGAAGCGGTCGTTGACCTGCCGCGCCGTGCGCTGGATCGCCCCGAGGTACTCGGCGTACTCGGGGATGTCCTGCCGGGACGGATCGAGCAACGCGAGCATCCCCACACGCCCGTGCGTCTCCGGATGCGAGGCGAGGTAGAGCTCGAACGCCCGAAAGCCGCGGACGACGTTCTTCGAGGGGTCGGTCCGGTCGACGCGCAGGACGAGTCGTTCGGGCCGGCGCGCCTCGATCTCCCGCTCCGCAGCCAGCACAGCCTCGCTGTCGGCGAGCGCGTCGAACTCCTCCGCGTCGACGGAGATCGGATGCGCCGTGGCGAGCACGCGGCGGCCGCGATGGACCGTGGCGTCGTCCTCGACCGTCGCGCCGCAGATGTCGCGCGCGGAGCGGACGAAGTTCCTCCGCCAGCGCTCGGTGTGAAAACCGACGACATCGTTCGCGAGCAGGCCGTCGTGGATCGCGAACCGGATGTCCTCGGGCAGGATGCGCCAGTAGTCCGCCTGCGGCCACGGGATGTGGACGAAGTGGGAGAGGATCGCATCAGGGAGGGCGTCGCGGACGAACCTCGGGGCCAGGTACAGGTGGTAGTCGTGGAAGCAGACGGCGGCGTCCGGCTCCCGCTCGAGCTCGGCAACCACCGCGTCGGCGAACGCGCGGTTGACCGTCGAATACCCCTCCTCCCACGCCGTGCCGAACCCGCGGTCGAGGTTCGGCGTGTGCCCGAGCTCCCAGAGGTAGTGCTGGAGGAACCAGAGCATCGGGTTCGCGACGACGTTGTAGAACCAGTCGTAGGCTTGCGGATCGTGGGCGACCAGACGCAAGTGGTAGCCGGCGCCGTCCCGCGCTGACTCTTCGACCGCGCCGTCGTTGCCTTCCAAGGCAACTGCGTGATCCTCGCCGGTCATCGCGCTCGCGATCCAGGTCACGTCGTGGTGGGACACGAGACTGCGCAGCGCGGTGACGAGCCCGCCGCCCCCACGCCGCGCCACGCGTTCACCGCCCTCCCGCGCGTACGAGACCGGCCCCCGGTTCGAAACGACGATCAGCTTGCGGCGCTCGCCCACGGCGCCGAGCGTAGCGGGGTTACGAGTGACCGGCGACGGTGGCGAGCTCCGCCCCGGCCGTGTCGAGCCCGTACAGCCGGTTGAAGAGCACGAGCCAGTCGCGAAGCAAGCGTGGCGTGAGGAAGTGCGTGCGCACGTACTCCTTGCCGCGCAGTGCTCGCTGGCGCGCCTCGATCGGATCGCGCAGGATCTCGATGCACGCATCCGCGCACTCCATCGACGAGTCCACGAGCCAGCCGGTCTCGCCGTCCGTGATCTGCGTGACGATTCCGCCGACGCGACCCGCCACGGTTGGCCGCGTCTTCCAGAGCGACTCGGTCACCGTCAGGCCGAAGCCCTCCTTGATCGACTTTTGGATCACGGCCGCGGAATGGACCTGGAAGGCGTTGACCTCGACCGAACCGACGTTGTTGAGGTTCGAGAGGATGTAGATGTCCGGATCGCCCGCGGCATACGACACCGTTTGGTTGTAGAAGTCCCAGCCCTCCGGGTCGTCG
>JALZOQ010000226.1 GCA_030913835.1 Actinomycetota bacterium
CTGTACCCCCTGAGTTCGCCGGCGCAGACGCGTATCTCGACTTCGCGCTGGCGGAGGTGCTGCCCGAGGCAGCCCGGCTGGCGGAGGCCGCGGACGTCTTCCTCGAGCGCGGAGCCTTCGACGCCACGCAGGCCCGGCGGTATCTCGAGGCGTGCCGGGCAGCGGGCCTCGCGCTGCGGCTCCACGGTGATCAGTTCACCGAGGCGGGAGCGGTCCCTCTCGCTGTCGAGCTCGGCGCGCGGTCGATCGACCACCTGGAGGCGACGGGCTCCAAGGGCATACGCGCCCTCGCCGACAGCGACGTCACTGCAGTGCTGCTCCCCGTGAGCGCCCTCTTCCTCGCGCGACCGATGCCTCCGGCGCGGGCTCTGGTGGACGCCGGCGCAGCAGTTGCGCTTGCCACCGACTTCAACCCGGGCAGCGCGTTCTGCGAGAGCCTGCCCGTCGTCTGCTCGCTCGCAGCGACTCAGCTGAAGCTGACACCGGCCGAGGCGCTGAGCGCGTGCACCGTCAATGGGGCGCATGTCCTCGGCCGCGCAGAACGCGTGGGGCGGATCGCGCCCGGCTTCCGCGCCGACCTGACGCTCCTCGATGCGGCCGACTGGCGCTACCTCGCCTACCACCTCGGCGGCCCGATCGTCCACTCCGTCGTCGTGGCGGGGCGGCACCTCGCGTTAGGCTAGGCCCGTGCCGACGAGAAAGCAGCGGCGACGCCAGCAGAAGGAGCGCCGCCATGAATACGAGTTCGTCTACGTCGACGAGGAAGGACAGGAAGTGGAGGTCGACCCGGCGGAGCTGAAGGCCGAACGCGAGTCGAAGCAGACTGCGAAGGCTTCTGGCGGTCGGGGCCAGCGGGCAGCTCGGCCGCGGCGAACCGTCCAGCCGCCGTCACTACGCAGGGTCCTCACGCGCGGGCTGCTGTTCGCCCCCGTCATGTATCTGACGCTCAGCCTGATCGGCGGCGGCCAGGAGCTGACTGTCGCGGGGAGGCTGCTGCAGACCGCGATGCTGCTGGCGTTCTTCCTGCCGTTCAGCTACGTGATGGACAAGATCGCCTACCGGGCCTACCAGCGCCGTCTGGCCAAACCGGCTGACGACGCAAACGGATAGCCCTTAGGCGCGCTCGACGCCTCCGCCGCGGTAGTGCCCTTTGCCCGGCCACGGAGCCAACACCAGCAGGATTCGCGCACCCTCGTCGCTCGCGATCGAATGGCGCTCCTCGGGGTCGAAGACGAACAGGGTGCCGACGCCCGCCTCCGCCGTCTCGCCGCCGCATTCGACCCGCACTCGGCCCTCGACGACGGTGATGAACGCCTGCTCCTTCACCTCGTGCTCGCGGAGGGCCTGGCCCGGGGCGAGTCCGATCAGCACCGCGCGTGCCTCGCCGGTGTGGAGCACGACGGGCGACCGGCTCCCTTCCGGCGTGTCGATCTCCAGGAGGTCCCAGCTCTTCATCGCGCGCGGCATCCTAATCACTCACCCCTGTGGACGACCCGCCACTCTTTCGACCCGCTTCGACGACAGACACGGAACGAGCTGACCGGTACGGTCCCAGCAGGGGGTCACGGCGGACCCCTGGGGCTCGTTGGGGCGCCGGTTAGACTCCTCGCCCTGATGCGCGCCACCAGCCCACGCGTCGTGCGCGCTCGGAACCTGCACGTCGCCGGGCTCCGCGCCTCGTGACCGGGTTCGAGGCGCCGCGCGGCACGCACGACATCCTCCCGCGCGACCAGCCGCAGTGGCAGCGCGTAACGACCGAAATGGAGCGGCTGTGCGCGCTCTACGGCTATCGCCGGATCCAGACTCCCGGGTTCGAGGACACGGAGCTCTTCGCCCGCACGTCGGGCAAGGGCTCGGACATCGTCCAGAAGGAGATGTACACGTTCACGGACCGCGGCGGACGACAGCTCACGCTCCGTCCGGAAGCCACCGCGCCGATCTGCCGCGCGTACCTCGAGCATGGTCTCCACCGCGAGCCGCAGCCACAGAAGCTCTACACGATCGCGTCCATGTACCGGTACGACCGGCCGCAGCGGGGCCGCTACCGCGAGCACTGGCAGTTGTCGGTCGAGGCGATCGGCTCCGACGACCCGGCTGTCGACGCGGAGGTGCTGCAGCTCTACGACGAGCTCCTGCGGCGGCTCGGCATCACGAACTACGAGCTCCAACTGAACTCGATCGGCGACGCGAACTGCCGTCCCGCCTATCTCGAGCTGCTCGAGGCGTGGCTGGACGCGCACGACTCGGAGCTCGACGCAGACGCTCGCGTGAAGCGCGAGACCTCGCCGCTGCGGGTCTTCGACGTCAAGAATCCGACTGTCCTCGCCGCGCTCGAGGCCGCACCGAAGATCGGCGAGTCGCTCTGCGACGCGTGTCGGGAGCACTTCGCGCGCGTGCGCGAGATCCTGGACAAGCTCGCCGTGCGTTACACCCTGCGGCCGACCCTCGTCCGCGGGCTGGACTACTACACGCGCACGACCTTCGAGTTCGTGGACGCGGCGATCGGGGCCCAGTCGTCGATCGCGGCCGGTGGCCGCTACGATGGTCTGATCGAGGAAATCGGCGGTCCGCCTACACCCGGGATCGGGTTCGGCGCTGGGATCGAGCGGCTGCTGCTCTCGCTGGAGGAGGCCGGGCTCGAGACCGAGCCGCCCACGATCGACGTCTTCTTCGCCGCCGAGGGTGACGACGCGCGCGCGCGGATGCTGCCGCTCGTGGCGGAGCTGCGCCGGCGCGGTCTCAGCGTGGACCTCGACTACGCGGCGCGGTCGCTCAAGGGCCAGCTCACCCAGGCCCAGCGACTCGGCGCGGCCCGAACGGTGATCGTCGAGGGCGACGAGTCGATCGTCCGCGCCCGGGGCTCTGAGGACGAGCGAGTCGCCACCGAGGAGCTCGTCGCTAGGTTGAGCGGATGAGCTGGCGCGACCATTCCGCGGGCGAGCTGCGCCCGCAGCACATCGGCCAACGAGTCGTCCTGGCCGGCTGGACGGCGCGTCGTCGCGACCACGGCGGGCTCGTCTTCGTCGACCTGCGCGACAGCTCCGGCATCTGCCAGCTCGTGATCAACCCCGAACGCGCGCCGGAGGCGGCGGCGAGCGCGCACGAGATCCGCAACGAGTTCGTGCTGCAGGCCGAAGGCGAGGTCGTCGCCCGTGCACCCGACGCGGTGAACCTGAACCTCCCGACCGGCGAGGTCGAGGTCCAGGTCGACCGGCTCCAGATCGTCTCGCGCTCCACCACGCTCCCGTTTCAGCTCGACGAGGAGAACGTCGACGAGACCCTCCGCCTGCGCTACCGCTGGCTCGACCTCCGCCGCGACAAGCTTCAGCGCAACATCCGGCTCCGCGGCCAGATGGTCGGAACGATCCGGCGCGTGATGGAGGACGCGGACTTCGTCGACATCCAGACCCCGATCCTCTGGAAGCCGACGCCCGAGGGCGCCCGCGACTTCCTGGTGCCTTCTCGCCTGCAGAAGGGCCGTTTCTACGCGCTGCCACAGTCGCCGCAGATCGCGAAACAGCTGCTCGTGATCGCCAACTTCGAGCGCTACTACCAGATCGCGATCTGCTTCCGCGACGAGGATCTGCGCGCCGACCGAGTGCAAGAGATCACGCAGCTCGACGTCGAGTTGGCGTTCCCCGACAAGGAGGTCATCTATGCGTTGATGGAGGAGATGATCCAGTCGGTCTGGCGCGAGTGCCTCGGTGTTAGCGTCGAGACTCCGTTTCCGCGCATGAGCTGGACCGAAGCCGACGAGCGTTTCGGCTCCGACAAGCCCGACACCCGCTTCGCGCTCGAGCTGCACGACGCAACCGCTGCGACGCGCGGATCCCAGTTCGGGGTCTTCGCGAACGCGGAGGCCGTCCGTTATCTGATCGTCGATCGCGAGCTGTCGCGCGCCGAGCTCGACCGGCTGGAGCAGTTCGCCAAGGAATGGGGCGCCAAAGGTCTCGCCTACATCGTCCGGGACGAGCAGGGCGAGGTGCGATCGCCCATCGCCAAGTTCCTCACCGAGGAGGAGCTCGCCGCGCTCGCCTCGCCGCCCGGATCGACGGTCCTCTTCGCCGCCGACACGCGGGAGACGACCTCGCGCGTGCTCGGCGCGCTCCGACTCCACCTCGGGCACGAGCTCGGGATGATCGACGAGGATCGCTTCGACTTCCTCTGGGTCGAGGACTTCCCGATGTTCGAGTGGCACGAGGAGGAAGGCCGCTGGGGCGCCGTCCACCATCCGTTCTCGCGTCCGCTTCCCGAGTGGGAGGAGCGTTTCCACTCCGATCCAGCACACGCCCTCGCCCTCACATACGACCTGGTCGGCAACGGGAACGAGCTCGGTGGCGGCTCGTTTCGGATCCACGAGGCCGAGCTGCAGTCGCGCGTGTTCGACCTGCTGCAGATCGACGCGGAGCAGCAGCGGTCGAAGTTCGGCTTCCTGCTCGACGCGCTTGCGATGGGGGCGCCGCCGCACGGCGGGATCGCGCTCGGGATCGACCGGATCGCGATGGTGCTCGCGGGCGAGCCCAACCTGCGGGACGTGATCGCGTTCCCGAAGAACCAGGCCGGTGTCGATCCGATGACCGGTGCGCCGAGCGATGCGCCGGCGGAGCAGCTCGCGGAGCTGGGAATCGCGATCGTCGAACCCCCGAAGAATTAAGTGGTTTTTCGCAACCGCCGATGAAGGACTGATACTTTCGGAAACCCCGTCGGCATCCGCCGGCTAACGGAGAATCGAGGCAACGATGTCGTCAGAGGCACCCGGACGTCCCGCCGCACCGGCGCTGACTTCACTGCCGCGCGTGGAGGATCTTCCGCGCTCCGGCGACGGCATCGATCCCGACGCTGTTCGAGACGCGTTCGACTCTTTCCGCCGTCACGCCGCCCAGCTGCAGGCCCAGCTGCGCGTGCTGCAGGCTGCGGGCAGGACGCAGTCCGCCGATCCGACCGGCCACGCCGTGCGCATGGACGCCCTGCACCTCATTCGTGCCGCCGCCGAGTTCGCCGACGCGCTCGAGCGCGACGCGCAAAACGCATCTGCCGCGCAGATGGGCCGTACCGAGGAAGAGGTTCGCCGCCGCCAGCTCGACCTTCAGGAGAAGGAGGCAGAGCTCGAGCGTTTCCGCGCCGAGAGCGAGCGCGAGCGCGCCGAGATCCTGAATGCCGCTCGTAATGAGTCCCGGACGCTGGTCGCCGACGCGAACCGCGACGCGACGCAGGAGCTGCGCGAGGCCGAGGCCCGCGGCGCTCGGCTGCTCGAGCAGGCGCGCCACCAGGCGACCGAGCTCACGAATTCCGCCCGGGCCGAGGTCGAGCAGACGCTCGAATGGGCCCGCGCCCAAGGCGCGGCCGTACTCGCGCGTGCCCAGCACGGCGCCGAGCAGCTGCTTTCCGCGGCAGGGCTGGGCGACGACGCGATCTCCGAGGTCTCCGGTGCGATCGTTCGCGCCGCCGAGGAGGCGATGGAGGCGAGCCGTCAGACCGGTTCCGCCGCGCGCCGCGGGCAGGATCCGCCGACGCTTGCCCCGGCGGCAGCCCTCGCGGGCCCGCCGACCTCGGCCGATCCAGAGCCCGAGGCGCCTGAGGCGAAGGATGGCGACGACGAAGAGTCGCCCGCACCGCCGGTTTCGGCCGGCGAACCGCCGTCTGACGACGCGTCAGAGGACGCCGACGACGGCGGCGAGCCCAAGCCGTAAGCTGCACGCGTGCCGAGACGACTCGGTTCTAGACTCCTAATCGAAGCCTCTGTGATCGCCGCCGTCGCGGTGCTGCTCGGTGTGCTCGACCGCACGGGAGCGGCGGAGCTGTCGTCGCTACAGAAGATCCTGGCCATCTTCGGGGCCTGGGCGCTCGTCGTCCTCGCCGACTGGGCGACGACGCGGGACCGGGCCGAGGCGGATTCGCCGATCATGGTGCACGCACCGCCGCCTTCCTTCGAGTCGATGCCGGGACCGGCAGCCGCGGTGCCCGCACCGGTCGACGTTCCGGTCCTGGAGCCGGAGCCCGAGCCGGAGCCGGAGCCCGAGCCGGAACCCGAGCCGGAACCCGAGCCCGAGCCCGAGCCGGAACCCGAGCCCGAGCCCGAGCCCGAGCCTGAGCCTGAGCCGGTCGCGCTGATCAACGCCGCGCCGCGCGAGTGGAACCTCTGGGAGCTCGAGCGCCTCGCGAACGAACGGCAGGGCCAGGAGCCGACCCGCGACGAGGAATGGGCGTTCCTGCTCATGTACCTGCGCGACTTCGCCACACCGGACGGCGCACTTCCGGTCGACTTCGACGCCCTCGTACGCGAGTCGTTCAGCGATCTGATCGCGTCCGCCCGTCCCTGAGATGAATCCCCCCGTCGTCATGCGCGCGCTCGTCCTCGCCGCGGTGGCCCTGCTCGCCACCGTTGCGACGCTCGCCATTCGCGACGCGCGGAACGCCGACGCCCAGGCGAACGAGCCTGCGCCCGTCGCCTGGTACACGGCCCGCGCCGCGCCGTATCCGCCCAGCACGAAAGCGCGCACAGCCTGCGGCCAGGTCCTCGACGGGAAGACGTCCGGGGTGGCGCATCCGCTGCTTCCGTGCGGGGTGAAGGTCTTCCTCAGGTTCCGCGGCCGCGAGGTGTTGACGCAGGTGATCGACCGGGGCCCGACCGTCCCGGGACGCGAGTTCGACGTGACGAAGCCGCTCGCCGACAGGATGGGCCTGCACGGCACGCAGGAGATCCAGTGGGGATTCGCGAGGTGAGCGGTACACTGAGCGCACTCGACCCTGTTCGCGCGGTGGGTCCTCAATGTAGAACCAACGTCTACATCGAGGGAGCTTTCGTCCGGACGAGGCGACAGCCGAACTCCGGCGGGGCACCCACCTGGTCAGCCAGGTTCACATAGGCCCTCCGTCGTCGGCAGGGTGGAGCAATACGGGGGAGCTTCGGCTCCCCCGTGTGGTTTTGCTCGCGGCGCCTGCGGCGCGGCGGGGTTCGGCTAGCCTCCGAGCGTGGTCGAGGTCTTCGGAGACTCCTCGCGGGACGGCGAACTCGCGCTGGTGCGCCTCGCTGTCGACGGCGACCGGATCGTCAGCGCCGACGCCGATGGACTCGCGCGGCCGCTCGACGGGCTGACCTTGATGGAGGCCGCCGCGGTTCCGGGCGAGACGCTCGCCGCCGACGCGCTTGCGAACGCGCTCGCCGAGCACTTCACGGCGGCGCCCGACCCGGGACGGATCGCCGTCGCGATGAGCGG